>JAGGZS010000178.1 GCA_021161885.1 bacterium | reverse complement strand
TTCCCTATACTTTTGCAACAACCCCACTATGCCTCTTCGGGGCTTCGCAATGGCAGCTTGGTATGATTTTTTCAGCATTTCAAATCTCATCTAATTAAATTTTTTCTACAAACTAGATTCTATAAGCCACTGAAATCGTTTTTGCGTTTTGTATTCTTTTTCAGTGGGCATATTTGTAATATAATCGAACACTGTTTTTTGGATAGCTACCATAAGGGCTGGTGAAGTTTTGTATTTGTTTATACTTGTTGCCGCTGCAAGGGAAAATCTTACTAATTTTTGGTTTAATTCCGCTTTTGTCGAAGCCATAGTGGTGATTAACTGAAGATAAGATACTTTATCGTCTACGAGGTCGTCGATGGTTAAATTAAAGCCTGAATTTTTAGCTTTTTCAAGAATATCAACCAAAGATTTTTCCAGTTTTTGATGGTCTGCCATATTTATACTTTCCAGAAATGTTTTTACAAATCCTTTAGTATTATAAGAACCGCCTAAATAGTCTGGAAATTTATCTTCTTTGATTGGAAATTTTGATATGGTTTGGGCGTGAACACCTTCTTTTGTATTCCAAATTTTAAGTACGTTTTTTATATTAAACACTTCTTTGTACCTTTTTGTATAATGTTTAATACATTCGGGCGGTATAATTTCGGAAAGTTCGTTAATATAGTGATTGAATTTTCCTTTAGTTACACAAGCCTTTAAAGGTAAAAACAAAAGCGGATAAGACCGTCCGAAATCGAACCATTTTATATCGGTACTGTAAATATCGTTAACTCCGTAGTTTTGGCTGAAAAAAATATCCTCGTCAAAGACACCTCGGCTGAGCATAGTTGTTTGTATTTCAAAGAAACGGTCTATAAGCATATTTATTTGGCGGATATCTCTTTTTTTCGTCAGTATGGCAAACACCTCGACAAGGCTATATTTAAGTCCCTGCTGAACGTAGCCTTTACTGATGGCGCGTGATTTTGTAATATGAAGCGGTCTTTTGTAGTCAAATTCCAACATTGCCGGTACACAATCGCCCATTACCCGCCGGGCAATAAAGTTGGGCGGTATAGAGGAAATGGCGGTTAATATATCGCCTATTGCGTTTGTAAAAAAAGATAAAGGGTTTTTTTCCCATTCTGGAATACGGTTTTCTATTTTTTTTATGTATGAAGATTCTGTTTTTATATAATATTTGCCGTCTTGGCTTCTGAATAAATCAGCATTGGCTGAAGAATCGCTTGGCGAGAAAGGAGTGAAATTTTCGTTCTCTATAAAGTTATAGAAAGATTCGTGTATGTTTATATCTGTTATATCTGTTGAAGCGGTAAACTCAATAGGGCTGTTTAAGTTAAAAGATAATCTTTCAGCAGATACCCCTTGTTCTGTTTTCCATAATTTAAGTATACTTTTTACATTAAAAACCTCTTTGTACCGTTTCTTATAATATTTGACACATTGTGTCGGTACAATATCGCTTAACTGGTTAAGGGCATCATTAAATTTATACATAGCGCCAGCAGCGTATAATGCTAATGGCAGGAAACTGGTTGCAGCTCCGAAATCGAAACATTTGATGTCAAGGCTGTTAATATCGTCAATACCGTAATTTTGCATTAAAAGGGAATCCCTGTCCAGAACACCGCGTTTTATCATAGTTAACTGTAATTGAAAATATTTTTCTATCAGAGCGTTTATTCGGTCGGTTTCACCTTGTTTTGCTAATATTTTAAACGCATCCTTAAGAGTATATCTCATTCTTTTCTGGAAATACCCTGACGAGATTTCATCCCACTTTGTTATTTTTATTTTTTCTTTTGACCCGAAAACAAAAATAGGCGGCACGATATCGCCTATTTTATGAAGGGCAATATAAACAGGGGAATAGGAAAAAAGTCGCATAAGGATTAGGGAAACGGCATTAGTTATTATGGTGCGCGGATGACGTCGCCACATAGGCAGCTTTTGCTCTATCCGTTCAGAAAAATTCGGCTCGGTTTTTAGAAACACGTTTTTCTTTTTATTGATAAAAAGTTTCGCGGCGATAGATTTGTCTTTTGGATAGAAACGGCTGAATTTTTCTGAACGGATAAACTGTGTTATCTGTTTGAATTGTATTGTGCCCGTTTCTTGTGTTTGAGGGGATTTCAATCTTATATTTAACCCTAATTCGTCGTTAATTATTTTCATAAAATCAATTACGACAGGTGTTATATCATATAGCTGGGAATTGAGCCGTTTCAGCGTGTCTTGCCAGCGCGGCGATTCTGATAACAGCTCATTGTTGTCTATAGCTTCTTTGTTATTTGCGTAATAGGTTTGGAGGGCAGCAAGAGAATTTGCGAAACTCGCCATAAATTTTAGAGCGATATTTTCAATTTGCTGTTTATCCGCTCCGTACTCAGCTGTTTTTTTCAGTAAAGCTAAAATAGCTTCCGCCTGATATGATATTGGAGTATTCGATTGGCTGAGAGCATTAGTAAAATCGATATTCACTATTTTATCCGGTTTACCGTTTTTCAGGATAACCCTCAGGTTTGTTAAGTTCCTGTCTATCAGACCTAACAGGTGGGCGTTAGCTAATGTTTTGCCGAGAAGGTAAGCTAAATCGGCAATGTTTTCTGAAGCGGGGTCTATTTCGCTAAGGTCCATATCACCTATATGTTCGGTAATATGAAACCCAAAATAATCTTTATATTGCAGGTTGCTGTGAAAATATTTAACATTATTTATTCCAAGAGCTTCAAACGCTTCCGCCCCGAGCTGTTCAAAGTCGCCGTACCTTGCGGATTTGGCATGGAATATTTTTCTTGAACCGTCGGTAGTGGGGATTAATATTTCAAAAGAAATTCTGTCCTCTATACCGCCTATAGTCAAACCGGTTAAGTTTGTTTTTCCTATTTTTATATCGTTTACGGTTAGTGAATCGGATATGTCAATAAGTCCGGCTTTTGCTAATTCCCGAGTTATCTCAAAAGCAAAGTTTTTTAAATCCATATTTTTATTCTGATGCTCGGGACGTTGTTTCAGAGGGGACTCCGGGGATTGCGCAAGAGATTTCAGCCTCTCCTCAGCGACCGATTTAATTATGGATTTATCAGGTGAAGATGAGTTTTCTATTATATAATTGAGAAGTGGTATTTCGCCGTTGTTTGATGAATTAACTTTAACAGCTGTTTCGAGTATGGCAAACAGATAAGACGCAAGTATTTTACGGCTTGTCATGGAATCATAATAATGAGGGTTGGTAGCCCTGATTTCCATATCGAGTTTTTTGTTGTCGTAATTAAGAATATGCTCGGCGATTTTATCTGGAGATATATCCGTAATTAGAGTTTCAACTGTTGTGTCGTATTCGTTATCAATGTCTATTCCTGATAGGGCGATTAGCCTGTCGAACATTTTTTCTGAAAACTGGTTTTTAAGTTGTTTGCGGTATTGCGCGATAGAATATTTGCCGTAAGTCAATAACCCGACTGCCAGTTCTTGGCGCAATGAATGAAAATATCCTGATTTTTGGACAAGCATACTGCAAAGCACCGGAAAAGATATATACTGTGCTAACGGCAAATTCTGCAACGCAGTAAGATTGATTTTTTCGTCTAACATTAAATTAATGTATTTTTCGGAATTAATTTTGGTTGTATGGGGAGTTAAAGTAATGTATTTAATCTTATTTTTCTCGAGCTCTTTTTCTATCGCGTTAGTGTGAAACCCGCCGGCTATTAAAACAGCGGTATTTTTGTTTTCATAGTCCATCTTTTTCAGAAGATTAGCGACCATGGTCTTGCTGCGTTCATTAGCCAGTTTGTAGAAAAATTTACAGTGGGATACGGCTAATTCAATATTTTTTAGTTCCGTATCTGTAGGGATATATTTTATCGCGCCGTTAATTTTTAATTTTAAAGCGTAACTTGAAAGGTTGGTTGTTATTTTAGTTAACGATAAATCAGTTTTGTCCAATAAAGATAATTCACCATCAGTAAGTTGAAGGTTAAAGAGGTGTCCATAAAGGCGTAAAAGCTGTGAGGCCTCATCTATTTGCTCAAACAAGTTTAATAAATCGTTGTTTAGCGAATCGGAAATTTCGCTGATAATTTTATTTTTGATATCTTTTTCAAGATTTTTTAAATCGGTCTCAAGCAGGTTGTGCCGGATTGATATTTTAAGTTTTTCCCGATTAAGAAAATCGGTTATTACCGGATAATTCTTGTTGTCTTCATTAATTAAACCGGTAAGCGCATCAAAATATTCATAAGGAGATACGGACCCGATACTGTATTTAACGTTTATGGATGAAACTTTTTTGTAATCTGCGGGGGGTAGATTATTTTCGAGCTGTTTTAACAGATCAGATCTTTCGTCTTTTAATCTTGAATAGTCTATGGGATTTTTATCGTCTTTTAATAAAGTACAGAAATTATAAAAGTTAGTGTAGTTTTTTGTGGAGATACTATATCTTTTGGCATATTGATTTAATAACTTTGTTTGATTTTGAATATCTTCAACATTTTGGCATTTTAGGTCAAAATCATAGAGGTTATGGGGGTAACTGTTTGTTTTAATGAGTGTTATGAG
>JAGGZS010000210.1 GCA_021161885.1 bacterium | reverse complement strand
TTTTAAAATTTCCGATTTTTCTACTGATGAAGAATTTTCGTACTCGCTCAAAACGGCATACCTGAACGACACGCCGAATATATTCTCTAACGGATTTTTAAAGATTGATTTACCCAACAAAGAATTAAGTTTGCGGGATACGGATTTTTCCACGCGGATGTCGTCGTTTTCCATAGAAAAACTAAAAAAGTCATTTTCTCATCTTAAAGCAGATGATTTGCCCGATGAACTTGAAGGATCCGTTCACGCAGTTATAAAACAACTTAAATTGAACAATAACGGGCTTGTAACGCTGAAAGCGGAAGGCAAGGTTGCGGGCGGAAAAATAGTCGCATCAAAAAAAATCAAGTCGCCTATAGAAAATATCGAGGCGAAATGGGATATGAATGAATCGGATTTCAACTTCACTAAATTGAGTTTACAAATAGGGTCGGGACAAATCACGGGATCCGCAAAAATCAAGAATTATTCAGCTCAGCCCCAATTTAACGCTCTGCTTAATATCAATGCACTTGATTTCAATGATCTAATCATCAATCAAACCAATGAAGAAAATGTTAAAATAGAAGGCAAATTAAACGGCTATTTGAACTTAACCGCTGAAGGAACCGTTAAAGAAAAAATACTTGAGTCGATAGAAGGCGCCTGCGATTTATCAATCACCGACGGAAAACTGAGCGATATTAACATCTTGAAAATTGTGCTGGGCAAATTAACTATGTTCCCCGGTCTGCCTGAGATAATCGAAACCGGACTTCCTGATAAATATAAAAAAAAGTTAGCGGAAGAAGATACTGTTTTAACTAAAGCCGAAATAAAAGCTGATATAAAAAATAAACAAATATATTTAGCTCCCATTACGGTTTTAGCGGACAATTTTGATTTTCGGGGCAGAGGTGAAGCTGATTTTGATAAAAAATTTGTTTTAAAAGGAGCGTTTTATGTTCCCCCGAGCTTTTCTTTAAGATTGGTTAAGCGCCTTAATGAACTTAAATATATATTAGATGATCAAAACAGGCTTTTTATACCGCTTCAAGTTCACGGCACAGGCGCAGACCTTAAGTTTATCGTTGACATAAAATACTTAGGCAAAAAGGTTATCCGCACTCAAGGACGGGACGAGCTGAAAAAATTAATCTATAAATCACTGAAAAAGAAAACGGATAAACAAGAAGAACAAACAGAACCCCAGCAGGATAATCAAGCGGAAAACCAGTCTGGCGAACAACAAACAAAACCTGAAGAAAAATCTATTGAAGAAATAATAATTGACAATGTGCTGGATAAATTTTTTAAACTTGACGAATATTGATTAATAGTCGCTATCCATATAATCTTCCGAATAGTTACCCGCGATATTTATCTCTATAACAGGTTGCAACCTGCTGTCAGTATATATTGCGAGCGTATCATTTATTGATGCGGATTTATCCGGTGCCGGTTCAACGGGTTTAACCAGTATCAGATACTCTTTCCCTTTTGCAATAGTAACGAGTTTAGTTATTACTCCCCCTTTTTGAGATACAATTCTTTTTATTTGTAACAATTTGCCTTTGTTGTAATTTTTTATTTTGATGATTTTTTCTGAGTTTTTACCGTTTACCAACCCGAAATTCAGGTTATCTGGTTTTACCTGTACGTCGCCTACTATTTTTCCTGTAACTTTTATTCGGCGTTCAGCATCAAGCGTCTCGTTGGTAGTTACGGTTATCTGCTCGTCGATATTTCCCAATGGAGTGTCCGGCGATAAAATAACATCGAAAAAAACAGTTCGCCTGACGCTGTTTTTTTTGTTAACAAGAACAGTAATATATTTATTTGATGATGAAATATGATCGATTTTTTGCGGAAATCCTTTTTTCGATATGAATTTTAAAATTTTTCTATCCGAAGTCCCTTTAAAAACATCATTAAAAGATATTATCTGCGGAGCGATTGTTATATCGGACAAAATTTTTCCCGATATATACAATGTTTTTTTTAAACAATCAGGTTCATCGCAAAATAACGTCAACGCTGTTTTGCATACGCCTTGACTGCCCGATGTATCAAGCAAAATTTCAAGTGAATAAGTTTCGCCCGGCATTATTGTTATGGGCAGCGATATTTTTAGTGTGCAATTGGACAACGTTTTTATATTGGATATAACTATCTTTTCTGCGCTTCGGTTTTCCAGCAAAAAAATATGTTTTACGATATGTCCGCGTTTTACGGATCCAAAAAAATATTTCGCTTGGTTAATAACCAAAATATCTTTGCCAGAGCGTATTGCTGGTTCAGATCGAACCGAAAACAATATCTGAGCAAAAATTAAAGTTAAAAAGAAAGAGTTTTCCATTATCTTTATCCAAAAAAAGTAAATCGCTGCATCTCAA
Organism: bacterium; assembly: GCA_021161885.1. Lineage (GTDB taxonomy): Bacteria > Auribacterota > Auribacteria > Auribacterales > Auribacteraceae > JAGGZS01. The sequence continues at coordinate 844 of JAGGZS010000210.1, read as the reverse complement.
AAAGAAAAAACATACAAAAAGAACAACATAATAAAGAAAAAAACCAGAAACAATTTTACTTTAAAAATATTTTTTGTATACCATTTTTGAAACCGGTTAACGTTCATACCGGAATAAATCATAAAAAATAGGGCGATAAGAGGAATTATAAATATAATATTATATAAAAGAAGATATAAATAGCCTTTTAAAAAATTTTCTTGTATAAGCAAAATTATCGGCACATAAATTTGTCCTGTGCAGGGAAATTCTAAAATAGAAACTACAAACCCGATAATAAACGATAATAATAAAAGAAACCGCGATTTAGATAAATTACGGATAATATCGTGTATTTTCCCAACCTTTTTTTTATTAAGCGCCAAAACCATTTTTTCGCCTTTTTTAATTTTTATCAGGTCTCGAATACTTAATATTGAAATTAAAGCTAAGCTCAAAGCGACAATTATTCTGATAACTTTTCTGATAATGGATATTTTAGAAAAACTGTATATTATTTTATATAACCCCAATCCCAAAAGATAATACGACACGAATACCCCTGCTATAAAAATCAAACCCGTGTAAAAAATGTTTTGTTTATCTTTTTTTAAATAAAAAAGGTAGGATATAAAAAACAAAATCACCGTAAACACACATGGATTAATTCCATCGATAAAAGCGCCCCACACTATAGCGGCAATATGTATCTTTTTAGATATATCTTTTTTGTCATCTGAGATATTGTCAAATGTTGTGGATGAGAAAATACCCCATCCTTCATATTTATGCCACTTTTAGTATCCCATCAACAAACTGTTTTCCCTGCATTACAAGAGGAATCAGCTTATACCCTCTAAGTCGA
>JAGGZS010000141.1 GCA_021161885.1 bacterium | reverse complement strand
ATTTAATATTTTTTTGTTATAAATCACCAAAATTAGAGTCTTTTAAACAAAGTATATTATAACATATTTACTTTTATAATAACATTTTTTTATTCGATTTTCAATTGTTAAGTATTATGTTATAATATACTTTGTTTAAAAGACTCTAATTTTGGTGATTTATAACAAAAAAATATTAAATTTTGAGATAACATGAAGTTTTCTGAAATAATTAGTTTTGTTTTAATTGAATCATTGATATTCAGTTCCACATCATGGGCAGCGGAAAAAAATTATCAAATTAAAATTCCCCGTGAGCTTGGGACAGTAAAACAACGGCATGAGTCGGAACAGCATAACCTCGTTATACATATTCAAGATACCCACACAAATTATTCCGCCCAGCATCATCTTGCAGACATCCTCAAATATTTAAACATAAATTACGGTGTTGATTTAATAGGTACAGAGGGTGCTGAGGGTTTGATCGATACGTCCGCGTTTTCGGATTTTCCCGACCAGTCAACTCGACGTGAAGTCGCGGACTATTTTCTTAAAGACGGTAAAATTGACGGGGCTGAATACCTTTGTATCGTGGGTGATGATGATAACCAAAACAATAACGGTTTTTGCCTGACCGGCATAGAAAACCCTACATTATACAAAAGCAATTTAAACGCTTTTTTAAGGTCTTTGCCTTACCAGGACGACCTGATATATTTCTGCGAAATTATGGACAAAAATTTTCGCAAAATTAAACCGCATGTTTATAACAGCTTGTTATATGAATACGACAAAGTTGTATGCGATTACCATAAAAACAAAATAAATTTTATAAATTACTGCCGCGCAATTTTAGATTATTCCGAATCAAACCTTATTGACAACTCGCCTTATTCGGAGTTGAAAAATCTGCTTAGAATTGTTGATATAGAATCGAAAATAAATTTTGCTGAAATTCAATCTGAAAATTATTTGGCTGTCAGACAGCTTAGCGGCAGTCTGACGGAAACCGAAACCAAAGATTTATTGCGCAAAGAGTTTAAATTTAAAGTAAATAAAATATCTCCCGAAGAATATTATTTTTATCTTGACGATCTTTTCACGGCACATAATTATTCTGCAGCACATCTTCCTAATTTCAAAAAATACACAAATTATCTTAAAACATATTTGTCAATAAACAATGATTTGGCGTTTGAGGAAAGTGAACTGCTGACACGAAAAATTTACGATGAAATAATTAAAACCGATAAGGAACGAAGATTATACGAATTATCTCATTATATTGAGCTTATTAATAATTTTATCCAGCTGAAAATGACTCCCGCTTTTGTGTCTTTGTATAATTCATACAAAACAAAATACAGTATCAAAGATATAATACAGTATCTCGACCGGCAGGGCAACCAGATAAAAACGCAGGTTCTTTTGAATTTTGACAGTTCTATCATCGAACTCAACCTGCAGAATTTTGAGGAATTTTATAAGGTTGCCCATCAGCGTGAAGAAGCTATGGTAAGCAACCTTATTGATTTAATGAATAAGAAAGACAGGAAAACCGTAATTTTTATAGCCGGCGGTTTTCATACTCAAGGAATTACAAATATCCTTAGACAAAAAGATGTATCGTATTTAGTGATAACCCCCAATATTTCCAATGCAAATACCCCAATCCCGTATATATCTCTTTTAAAGAATGTAAGTACGCCTTTTGAACAGATGATAGCCGCTCATACAAGCACATTAAAAGTAGCTTCTTGGTTGACTCAAGGAACCCCTTTAGCTTATGAACAACGCAAAGCGGTTTTAACTACAAAAATGAAAACTCTTTTTACAGTAACCAAACTGCATAACCTGTATCAAGATGCCGTATCACGCTATTCTCCGCAGGAACAGGTTTTATTGCGGCAGGATATGCAGCGGCAGCTTAAAGACTCAATAAACAAAATTATCAAATTAGCCGGATACTCAGATGTATTGCGGATAAATTCAATTGAACTTACCGATGACGACATTATAGCTGAACTCAGTTTTGTAGACGGCCCCACATCGTTCTTTGTGCGTTATACCGATAGCAAATCAGCACCTGCCGAGGATAAGGAACTGGAAAAAAATCTGCTTGAAACGGTTCAGTTGGGAAACGGGTTGACCGAACAGTTTTTAAGTTCCAAAGGATACAGTAATTTATCTAATAATTATATTACGCTTCGATCAAGAATTCTTGCTTCCATTACCGGAACGCCTCAGTCGCTGGATGAAATACTAAATATTTTAAACCGCGGCAAAAAGTATCCCGCAATATCAAAAGATAATCTCGCTGTTTATTTAGAGCTGTTTACGCGAATGGGGCTGATTGAAACCGATAACAATAGTTTTAAAATAAGTTCAAGTAAATTGGGGCAATTAAGTTGCTACTTGAAGACGTACAGCTTCATCTTCATCATTCATCAGTTTTAAAATAAGTTCAAGTAAATTGGGGCAATTAAGGGTTTATCTGGTTAAAGCCCTTTTTAGCAATATTTTGGTTCAGCCTACCGGCGCGGAAGGTGAAATAGGAATTATAAATATTGATGATATGCCAGATAAGGTTAGGTCGTTTTTCAATGAACCGAACATAGGGACTTTAATTGCCGAACCGACGCTTTCTCTTGAAACAGTAAACCGGCTTGTCGATGTATTAGCCTCGCGAAATTCAAAATCTGTTTTATCTGAAGGCGTAAGCATTGCTTTAAGTGAAAATGCTCAGTTAAACGTTTTTAGATCAACTGATACAAAGAAACTTGTCGTTCATGTTATGAATAAACCTTCGACAGGTCAACAAGCAGGTTATGAAACAGTAAGCGAATCTATTCAGCGAAAAATCCGGCTGAAAAATTATCCTTTATCTCCTGCTGATGAAAAATCAGAACTTATTTTCGAAACAAGATCGCTAATTGATGAATTCAATGCCGCCTATTCGGGAAATTTTTCTATCGTTACCGATACCGATTACATAACCGTTAATACCCAAAACGCTCTAAACTTTATGTTGTTTATGGCTGAAAAATTGGATACCGCAAAAATTGCAGACGCAAAAACAGTACAAAGAAGAAAAATTATTGAAAAATTTTTTCTTGCTAAAGATTTTTTTAAATCAGGTGATATAAAACAGACGTTGGCTTTAATCACGTCAATCCAGCAGCAAGCTGATGAATTAGCTTTATTCACGGATAAAGCAGTTGCATACAACCTTGAATACGACATTAAACAGTTAAACAAAATAGTAACCGGAACAGTTAGTTACGATGAATCAGAACTTTTTTTTGCTTTAGACAAAATTATCGAAAATACACTTAATCAGGCAGAATCAGCTTTTTATCTGCCTCTGCTTTTAAGTTTAGGTAATTATTTGGAAGGCGATATCAAACCTGTATCAGGTGTAACAGACGTAAACATATACCTTAAAACCGATGTTTTTGAAGACGAAATAGCAGACCCTGAATTAAGGCACTCTTTTTATACGGAAGGTGTAACTCTTTATAACGAAAAGTTATATGTAAATGTTGCGCTTTTTGACGTAACCTTGCCGAAAAATATGGAAACTTTGTCGGATATGTTAAAATCGGCAAACACCGCAAGAAATGAGGCTTTAAGCAGAAAAGCATTGAGCCTTATAGCCGCTGGATTGCCTGAAGATATGAGGCTTCTTAGGTTTTCTGAAGATGCTTTGAGCCCTTTTAGGTCGGATATGTATTTGAATGACGGCTTCTCCACACAGAACATATCTTTATCCGAAGAAGATTTCGGTATGGAAATTCCCGTATCTTTGAACCCCACTCTTTACGCTAAAACAATAAAACGGGAACAAACTGTATTTAAATCCGTCCTTACTCTTGTTAATGAGTCCGCGCGATTATTAAGGGCAAAAAAGAAAATTCAACCGAAACAATTGCTTATGCAAGCTCAGTTTATGATTGCCAATCTTAAACATTTTTCACCGAGGTTCAAAGCGGATCTGATAAAAGCTATTGCCGCGGATATAAGAAATATAGAACGAACAAACCGCAATAAAAATCCTCTGCCGCCTGCCTTGCTTTTGTCCGGCAGGAGATCCGCCCGTTATTCAAAACTTAAAGATACCCGCAAAGATGCGTTGACGGCTAAACTCGTTAAAACCGCGTTTTTTGAAATAGAAAAGGTGAACAGCGAATTGGCTTCGGAAATAAAGGCGAATATGAATATTGTTGTCGGGTATTGGCCGGATGTGGATATGGAGCAGTCTACTGTTCCTTATAACACCGTATACATTTATCCGCATATATTTAAACGGATAAAATTTTTAGCCGGCAAAGAGAAAACTTTTGGGTTAGCCGCTATTCAGCTGGCAAAACAAATAACCGATTTCCAAAACAACACACGTTCACTTAATATAGCCGATTTTTTAGATGAGTTTCAGCTTGATCCTGACAAAGCAAATGAATTTATCGAACATACTCAAGAATTTATAACCGATGCTACTGACAATTATACCGGCAAAGCAGTATCCTATATAGACGTAAAATACGATAAATCAGGGCGTCCCCTTTTTGATATAAACGGGGCGAGAATAGTAACCTATTTTGATGGCGGGCGTCCCGTTAGAGTTTGGAATTCATCAGATAATAAAGAATATTATCTGCCTATACCTTTTGAGGACAGCGAAATTAAAGGATATGAGGTTATTCGCGATGAAACAGGAAATATTCTTTCTTTAAAAACCCCGTCTGAACTTGAAAAATGGATAGGTTACTTGAAACCTGCCGAAAAAATATTTTTTCTTGCCAAAGATAAATACGTGATCGCCATAGTTAATCCGACTGATGAAGGCGTTAACATTATACCTATAGTTCCTGATGAAAAATTAGTCCAGTTGCTTGGCGCGCAAAATGTCGAGCAGGCTATGAAAGCTCTATCTAAAATAGTAGAGAAACGAAATAAAACTTTAATAGAAGACGGAAAACTTTGGGACATTCCTCAGTCAAAATTTAATCCAAGACGCAGAAGATGGAATAAAAACAGAATATTAGCTGTTTCCATGCTTATACCCATTGTTGTTTTAAATTTTGCAGGTTGTGTAAGCAGCCCTATCCATAATCCTCAGTTCCGCGATCCGTATACACAGACTCCGGCTATTTTTGATCGTCCGGCTATAACCGATGAAGACCTGTCAGCCCCTTATGATATCCTCGATTTTATAGGCACCTCCGGAGACTTAGATGTCGATCAGCAGGCGGCTCAGGAATTTACGCGGGAAACCATCGATTTGTTACAGAACCTCAGGTCTTCGCTCCAAACGGAACTGGCGGCACTTGAAAACGAAGCGAATCCTGATACTACGAGAACAGAGGATTTGCAAAGAAGGATAGCGCTTCTTGATTCAACTATAGAAAACCTTCAGATTAACGTATTTGAAGTATCCGCTGTCCCGCCAAGCCGGATTCCGATCGACGGACAGGATTTGCCGTCCGCAATCGTAGATCAGCAATTGGATACTCGTAGGCTGGCACATCCCCTGCCTGCTCAGTTGCTTGAACTAACATCTTTAATGCTCAACAATCTTGACTATCAAAGGACATTGGACTCTTTATCCGAATTCAGTGCCGGGTTAATTGTAAGGCAAGGCGATTACCGAGGGCTTGCGCGCAGTTATCAGCCTAACACAGAACATCCTGATTACCAATATCTTGCCCAATATGCAAGGGTTGCTCCTTATGATGTGGCAGTTAGTATTTTTGCTGATTTAAGTAATAACGATAACGCTTCGGCTAACAGAAAAGTGGAAGCTCTTCTAAGGCTTATACAAATTGAGCAGTCATCAGGGTTTAACGGTGTTGTCCATTTTAATTATAATACTTCTCAGGATAATTATATTGATCCCAGAGCCCCCTTAGGGAATACTGCTTGGACTTTAAAAGCGATTTACGCCTATGCGCTTGTAACCGGAGATACTGCTGTCATTGAAGGGGCAAATACGCAAATACTACAAACAGCTATGGATTTTGTTTTATCCCAACAGGTTATGAATAATACTGACCCGCGATACGGTCTTTTCAGAGCAGGTGTTCACAGCGCGCAAACCGACGGTTACGGCGTAATGGGGTCTCAACATATTCAATACGAGGAAATAATAACCGAACATTTAGCCGATATTCACGATTTGCTGAATCTTGCCTATCAGGTAACCGGTGATGAGACATATCGTCAGCGGCGAGAACTTATGGACAGGCAAATTTTAGATAAAATGCTGGTAGAAGACGCTCAAACCGCTTATTTTGTGCCGAATATTAATGCTCAAGGTGAAGCTGGAACCGGCGTAGCTATAGATGATTTGACATGGGCGGGAAGTATGGTTTTGAGTATGGACCATCTTTCTCTTGAACGCAGGCTGGAAATAGTCCGTAAACTTATTAATTATGTTGACCGCAATTTTATCGTTGAGCATAACGGCACAACAGGAGCTGCTCAATCTGTTGAATTGACAGATGAATTCATAACTTCCCGTTCTGAAACGCCTTCTAACGCCATAGTAGGAACAAAATTTTTTGACGGTTTTTTTGAAGATGAGTTTATTGAAAGAATGAATTGGGACGACCCAGAGGTTATGTCAGTGCAGATAGAAGCGACTCTAGGGTATATACATCTTTTATATCAGACAGCGGCTGTAACTCCTGACACGCAAACTCGGCAAGCGCTCATAAACAGGATGGTTTTTCTTATGAATAATGTCCATAGGTTTTATCACCAACAAACCGAGGATGGCGGTATTCCTTACGCAAGCCGTTCTTTGCACGGTGTGCAGACTACTATGGAATCGCTGATAGCGTCAGAGTCGTTCAGGACAGTGATGGGAATTTGGGATAACCCTGAACTTATGTGGACATTCATAGGTGTGCCGGAACAGTCTTTTGTTAATATTCAGCCGGGGGACGAACAGACCGATGGCGGAGTTGTTTTTGATCAGCCTCAGGTTAATACTGGGCAGGAAGTTATACGTATATCACCTAATAATACATATGTTTTTGATGCCGCGGGAGATGCGCAAACACATATTATTTATCCCAATAAAAGAGTAGGTATTGAACCCAATGAAGTAAGGAAATTTCCTACACTTGAAGCACAAATACAAAAAGACGTTACAAATTTAATTCAATTTCTGCAAGACCGATTTGGTCAACAGCCCGACTATTGCGTTGAATTAGTTGAAGACTGGCACGGTAAATTTCTCACCCCTCCTCAATGGTGGTTAAACGCATTAGGAATGGAGCAGTTTCAAACTTTATCGCCCGGTACACCTTACAGGGCAACTTACGTTGACGGGCAGTTTATTATAGAAACAGGTCCGAGAATAAATTTTTCACGCTTAGAAGGAGTAACCGCTAATCAAGGCGGAGACCGGTTTAATATAAGGATTGAGGATGACACTATAGTTGTTGTCCCCACATTATCTGCTCAGGAAGCCGACCTGTACGGCGATTACCCCGCGGCTATACGCAGAATATTTTATGATATGAACGCTGACGCGCAGATATTTGATATATCAGAGTTCCCTGAATTTCAGGATTTTCCGGCGGGCACAAGTTTCACTGCTTATGCCGATCAATCTTTAGAAAACCTTATAGTAATTAATCCGGCGAATAATATAACCGTATCTTCTGATTTTATTTTAGGTGAAGATTTTTATGCGCCTGCTAATTCGCGATTCGTATTTGAAATTAATTCAATAAGGACTTTGCGTATAACCGAGCAGCTTCTGCTTGCCTCTGTTTACCAAAACCCTTGGACTCCGAATATCAGGCCTGAAATACTGCCGCAGTTTATGGCGGGGCTGCGCAAAACAGGACATACCAGTTTGTTCGTAGATACCAAAGCTCTTGTGAACGGATATGAAATTCACGGTTATAATCCCCGTGTATATTATTCCACTTTAATTGAACTGGCTCATCGTGAAGGAATTAAAGTATACGCTATGCAGGGCGATCCGAACTGGTCGACTCCGGCAGGAATGTCTATCGCCGCATCATACCTTAATACATTAGGCAATGCCGCCGTAGATTTCGATGGGTTTGTACTGAACGTAGAGTCGCAGAAACTTCCGGGGTGGGCTTCAATGGCAGAACAGGAGAAGCAAATTTTTGTTGCTGAATATTCTCGGTCAATGCAAACGCTTTATTCCATTATCCGTACTTTTTCCGATTATCAGCGTCCGGTGCTTTCATTTGTGCCGCAAGAGCTGCAGTCTACCGGCGGTTATTCACCAGTTGAGCAAACCGTTGATGTATTAGTTGTCAACCAAACATCGGTCAATGACATTTTAATGGCGATAGAACAATTTAATCCGTCAAGACCTTTTCAGATAATGGTTGAGACATCTTTGCTGTCAGATGCTGACGCTACTTTCGGTATGCGTGAAGATAAAATGGGCGGGATACTTCAAAGAACCGCTCAAGTATTGAGGGCTAATCCCCAGTACGGAAGGTTTTTTCAAGGTTTTGTTATTAACCATGATTCCGGTGAGGATATACTCAATGTCATGCAGACAGGACAAGGCAGAGATATATCCGCGAGAATAGAAGACGCCCTGCTTACGGATATAGATAAACCGTTAATGATAACATCTAATATATATGAAATGTTAATATCAGGCAGACAACCTTATGTTGTGCAGGCAGGCGAGGAACGCCCGTCTTCAGCGGAAATTTTAAGGGGTACTGTTGTATCGCGCCTTGAAGGTATGCTTCGAGGGTTTACCGGCGCGGCTAACGTAGACAATATGGTGCAGAGTGTAATCCAAACCATAGCGCGAGACAGGTTCACGTTACTGCCCGAAGCTATACCCCTTGGCGCTGAAATAGGTGCTTTTATGGCGGGCGCTAACCAATTATGGGGACAACAGTACACCGATCAAGCTGTTATCGAATCAATTACTATTGAAGGGCTTGACGCAGACGCTAACGTAGTAACCGTTTGGGATGACATAATTAACAACTCTGTTCCAATTATTGTTGGGCGCGGCAGTGATATAACTCAATTTCATGTTAATGTTCAAATAAATTCAGCGGAAGGTGCATTGAGCGATTTTCCGGGTTATCTTGTTTTTCTGACTCATCATCCAGAT
>JAGGZS010000102.1 GCA_021161885.1 bacterium | reverse complement strand
CCCATAATTGTTTTTGGTGAACTCCTTGGTTATTTTTTCTTGACAATATCATCTGTTAATACGAAAATATATATTCTTATTTTGAATTTTATTTTTTTTGTAGAAACAAATAGATAGTTGCCTGATTTTAGGCAGGGAGATTATATGAATAAAATTGAATTCGGATGGTTAGATAAAAAAGTGATCATTCGAGTTGTCGGAAAAGGCAGTTTTTTAAACAGCAGGAATTTCAAAGAGGCTGTTCAGTCTCTTCTATCTCAAAAATATGAAAGCATTATTATTGATTTCAAAGAGTGTACCGGCATGGACAGCACTTTTATAGGTGTTTTAACCGGAGTAAATTTAAGGTTAATTAAGAAGAAAGCTAATATAATACAAATAGCTAACATAACAAAAACAAACAGAGCCCTGTTGGAAACTTTAGGCGTTATAAGATTTTTTAATATTCTCGAGGAAGAATGCGTTTTTGATATAAATTTTGAATCTGTAGCAGATACTCCCGAGTATCCCGATGAAGCAATAGACCAAATAAAACATATTCTAGAAGCCCATAAACATCTTATGGAAGCGGATGAACAGAATAAAGAAAGATTTAAACTGGTTGCTGAAACACTTGAAAAAGAACTTAAACAAAAAACAGAACAAAAAGAAGATAATTAAAAAATATAATTCCGACTCCACAGCATTATCAAATATTTGTGTTATCCGCAAACAGCATTAGGGGGATTGAACTATTTTACTTCACGTCCTTTCAATTTTCAGCGCTATATTATTGATTTTTACCCTTAGGTTATTACAACGGTGCCGCGATCTTGAAATTTCTCAGCGCACTTTGGTTGAGGAACGCAATATTATGGTTGATTTCCTTAGAGAAATCGGTAATGCTTTTTCCGACTCCATAAATATTGAAGATCTCCTTAATATTGTTTTAAAATCCGCTAAACGCATTACCGATGCCGGCGCGGGCGTTATTTATCTTAAAGAACCGGACGACACCTTAACCGCACGGGTTCTTGAAGGGCTTTTTCCGCCTATGGTTGCAATCAAATCCAATACGGAAACTAAATGGACAAGTAAACAGAAATTTATTCATGATATTATTAAATCGTATCCCATATCAAAAGGCGAAGGTATTCTCGGTATGGTTTTTGAAAACCATAAATCTATTTGTCTTAATACTGATGAAATAGAGGCCAGTCGCATTATTCCTCAATATAAATCCGATTTTTTAAGGATAAGAAGCATAATGGTCGTTCCTTTGAAAGTCAAAAACAATGTGCTTGGAGTTATGGCTGTCGTTAATAAACGATACCAGGGGGAGTTTACCGAGCAGGAATTAGGTCTGCTTGAATCGCTCGCCGAACAGGCGGCAGTGGCTATAATGAACACAAAATTATCAATTGATCTTGCGGAACGCAAACAGCTTGAATGGGAAATGAAAGTAGCGGAAGACATCCAAACCCTTTTAATCTCGCAGAAGTTACCGAATATTCCCCAATACGATTTTTGCGCTGTAACTAAGCCGGTGAGATCGCTTGGCGGTGATTATTACGATATTGTACAACTTGATCATGGCAGATACGGCATTATAATCGCCGACGTATCCGGTAAAGGTGTGCCGGGCGCTATTACAATAGCTCTTTTTCGAAGTTTGTTTAGAAACTATGCTTTCCGTTATCAGTCTCCCGCTAAAGTTCTTATAGAAATAAATAATTGGCTTTACGGAGAAATAAAAGAGGATATGTTTATAACAGCGCTTTACGCTATTATAAGTCCTAATGAAGGAAAACTCGTATGGAGCAGGGCGGGACATGAACCTATTTTGTTTTATTCACACAAAGAGCAGGCTGTACACGCTTTTTCCGGCATGGGAGTAATGATGGGCATGACTTTCGGAAATGATTTTGATTCTTATCTTGAAGAAAATGAAATTAACGTTGATCCCGGTGATATTATTACTTTATATACCGATGGAGTCATTGAAGCGCAGAATAAAAACGGTTGTGAATTTGGAAGAGATAATGTATGCCATGTTATAAAGGCTAATTCTAATAGACCGGCTAAAGATATTATGGACGGGATAATCAGCCAAGTTAGAAAATTTTCGTCCTCGCCTAATTTTTCAGATGACCTCACTCTTATAGTTTTAAAAAATTCAGGTTAATTCTTCTACTAAACAAATTACTGTAAATTGAAATTTTTTTTCTTGACAATTACCCTGCTTTCCATTAAAGATAATAGCTTAAAATATTTCTTAGACTGGATACAATAATTATCATAATCTAAGTATTTTTATGTTATGAAATGATATTTTATGTTTTTTGGAGGATTGATGAAAAAAACAAACAAACACATTGATGAGGTAAATGATAAAACCTTAGATAAAAATGATGGCATTGATGAAATTCAGGCTGAAAATATTGAAGTTACTGATGAAGTAACTGATAATAAAAAAAATAAGGCATCTGAACAAGAGCCTGAAAGAATCGGCGGGGAAATTGATAAAGCCCAAGAATATTTTTCGCAGATGCAGCGAATTCAAGCTGAATTTGAAAATTACCGCAAACGGGTAGTTAAAGAACGGGCTGAGTTAATAAAATCGGCTAACGAAAAGTTGCTTATGCAAATGTTGCCTCTAATTGATAATTTTCAAAGGGCTTTAGAGTCTCTTGAGGAACACGTTAGACCTGAAGATAAAACTTTTTGCGAGGGTGTGGAAATAATATACCGCCAGTTTGTTCAACTGATAGAGAAAAACGGGGTCAAACCAATTGAAACTGTCGGGAAGCCGTTTGATCCGAATTTTCATAACGCCATTCAGCAGGTGCCGAATAGCGATGTTCCTGAACATTACATAGTCGAAGAAGTATCTAAAGGATATACTCTTAACGGTAAATTATTAAGAGCCGCCATGGTAGTAGTGGCAAAACCTGAAGAAAAAGAAAAAGAAAAAGAAAAAGAAAAAGAAAAAGAAAATGAAAATATCGATTAGTAGTCGTTATGGTTATAATAAAAAATTTATAATATAAATTCAGGAGGTGTTTAAAATGGCCAAAGGAAAAGTTATAGGTATAGATCTTGGTACCACTAATTCGTGTGTCGCTGTGATGGAAGGCGGCGAGGCAGTCGTTATACCAAACGTTGAAGGCGGGCGGACAACTCCCTCTGTTGTCGCATTTTCAAATAACGATGAACGATTAGTAGGCACAACTGCAAAACGGCAAGCCGTTACTAACCCGGATAATACGATTTTTTCAATAAAACGGTTTATGGGTAGACGCCATAGCGAAGTTTCAGAGGAGATGAAACTTGTGCCTTATAAGGTAACTAGTAAAAACGATAATGTTGTTGTTGACTGCAAAGGCAACCAATATTCTCCTCCGGAAATTTCAGCCATGATTCTTCAGAAAATGAAACAAACCGCTGAAGATTTTTTAGGCACATCCGTAACTCAAGCGGTTATTACTGTGCCCGCTTATTTTAACGATAGCCAGCGTCAGGCTACTAAAGACGCAGGCAAAATAGCCGGACTTGAGGTGTTAAGGATTATTAACGAACCGACCGCAGCCTCGCTCGCTTACGGTTTGGATAAGAAACATGATGAAAAAATAGCTGTTTACGATCTCGGCGGCGGAACATTTGATATCTCTATTCTTCAACTTGGAGACGGAGTTTTTGAGGTATTATCAACTAACGGCGATACTCATCTTGGCGGAGATAATTTTGATCAAGTCATAATAGATTGGATGGCGGAAGAGTTTAAAAAAACTAACGCAATTGACTTGCGCTTAGATAAAATGGCTCTGCAAAGGCTTAAAGAAGCGGCGGAAAAAGCTAAATGCGAATTGTCTACCACTATGCAGACAGAAATTAATTTGCCGTTTGTAACTGCCGACGCGTCAGGACCTAAACACCTTTCATTATCTTTGACGCGTTCTAAACTCGAACAATTGTGCGCAGACCTTCTTGAACGTACCAAGGAGCCATGCCGTAAAGCCTTGAAAGACGCTAAACTCAACGCCAATGATGTTAACGAGGTCATTCTCGTTGGTGGCCAAACACGTATGCCGGCAGTACAGGCAGTGGTAAAAGAACTTTTCGGTAAAGAACCTCATAAAGGGGTTAATCCCGATGAAGTTGTGGCAATCGGAGCCGCTATTCAAGGCGGTGTTCTCGCCGGTGAAGTTAAAGATGTTCTTCTGCTTGATGTAACTCCCCTGTCGCTTGGAATCGAAACTCTTGGCGGCGTGTTTACTAAACTTATCGAAAGAAATACAACCATACCTTGCCAGCGAAAACAGACTTTTTCAACTGCCGCGGATAACCAGCCGGCAGTAAGTATTCACGTGCTTCAAGGTGAACGGGAAATGGCTGTTGATAATAGGACATTAGGCAAATTTGACCTAACCGATATACCGCCGGCTCCAAGAGGGATGCCCCAAATTGAAGTTATGTTTGATATTGACGCTAACGGTATCCTTCATGTTTCCGCAAAAGATCTTGGAACAGGAAAAGAACAGAAAATTAAAATTGAGTCTTCAAGCGGGTTATCTGAAAATGAAATTACTAGAATGGTTGATGAAGCGAAAGCGCACGCTGATGAAGATAAGAAGAAAAAAGAAATGATCGAAATTAGAAACAATGCGGATAATTTAGCCTACAGCGTGGAAAAAACTCTAAAAGAACACGGCGATAAAATAAATGAAGACGAAAAGAAAAATGTTGAGGCCGCTCTTTCCGATTTACGGAAAAAACTTAAAACCGATGATCAGGAAGCAATAAAAAAATCTATGGAAGATCTAACAAAAGCGTCCCATAAATTAAGTGAAATGATGTATCAGCAGGCGACTAAGCAAGCTCAGCAAGATACTTCAGCGGGAGCACAGCCAGATGCCGGAGCAAGCGCCTCTGCACAACAGGCTCAGAGCGATTCAAAAGAACAAAAAGAGGAAAATGTTGTTGACGCCGATTATGAAGTGATGGACGACGATAAATAATTTATTTAAGGAATCTTATTCGTTTATGGATAAACGGGATTATTACGAAGTTTTAGGTGTTGACAAGAGTGCCTCTGATGCCGATATTAAACGCGCATATAGAAAATTAGCCGTTAAATATCATCCGGATAAAAACCCGGGCGATAAACAGGCTGAAGCAAAATTTAAAGAAGCCGCAGAGGCTTACGAAATTTTATCCGATAAGGAAAAACGTAAACGTTACGACCAGTTTGGGCATCAAGGGGTGGACAGCCAGTTCGGACAAGCCGGGTTCCAATGGTCGGATTTTTCCCATTTCAGCGATTTTGAGGATATTCTCGGCGATATGTTCGGGGGCGGAATTTTTGGCGATATGTTCGGGGCGCGCCGTTCATCGCGCCGTTCACGAGGCGGTATCCCCGGAAACGATTTGCAGTACAATCTGCAAATAAGTTTTCTTGAAGCGGCTAAAGGGTGTGTAAAAGAAATATCTTTTAAAAAACCTGCCAAATGTCCTGATTGTAATGGTGAAGGTGTAGCTCCGGGCAAATCAAAAACAACTTGCCCGCAATGCGGCGGAGCCGGACAGGTAAGGTATTCTCAAGGATTTTTTGCTATAAACCGTACTTGCGACAAGTGTCATGGTACAGGCAAGATAATTACCGATCCTTGTAGAAAATGCGGAGGCATAGGGCGAATTTCAAAAAATGTGAGAGTATCTGTTACTATACCGGCAGGTATTGAAAACGGAGTAAAAATAAGGATAAACGGACAAGGTGAAGATGGTATACAAGGCGGTCCTCCGGGTAACCTTTATGTAGCCATTAGAGTTAAACCCCATGAATTTTTTAAGAGACAGGGTAACGATATAATCTGCGAAGTGCCCGTCAATTTTCCTAAAGCCGCTCTCGGCGGTGAAGTTGAAGTGCCTACTTTAGATGGTAAAATTAAACTTAAAATTCCAGCAGGCACTCAAAGCGGTAAAATTTTCAGGATCAAAAAGAAAGGATTGCCTGATTTACGGGGATATTCCCATGGCAATTTAAATATTCGTGTTGTTGTGGAAACGCCTACAAAATTGAGTTCCGAACAAAAACAATTGCTCCAGAAATTCGCTGAAATAAGCGGTGAGGATGTTTATCCTATGATGAGTTCTTTCTTTTCAAAAGCTAAAAATTTTTTTAAAAGTTCTTAAAAAATATTGAAAAAACGACGCATTTTCGCCCCTTCAACTTATTGGTTTGAGGATCATATTCGCCTTGATAAATTTCAAAGCCATCATCTGAAAGATGTGCTTCGCTTTAAAATAGGTTCTCAGTTATATTGTTTCGATGAAACCGGACGCGTATGCCAAGCGCGCATAGATAAAATTCAGGACGATGTATTAATACTTCAGGCAATAGGGGTAAAAACTGCTGAGAAGAAAATTCAAAATTCTATATCGCTTGCCCAAAGTATAATAAAATCAAACTGTATGGATTTAATAATCCAGAAATCCGTTGAACTGGGCGTTTATGAGATTATTCCGTTTACATCGGAAAATTCCGTGATACGATTAGATGAGAAACGGGAACAAAATAAACTGCATAGATGGGGCAGAATTGCTGTTGAAGCGGTTAAACAATCAGGGGCGTATCAAGTTCCTTGTATTAATCATATAGTTACTTTTGGCGGTTTGGTTGAGTTATCTGAAAAATATGATATAATTTGTATCGCGCATCCTTATTCCCAGCAGAATAGTTTTACTGGTGAAGTTGCTAAAGGGAAAAAATTTCTTCTTGTTATCGGGCCCGAAGGCGGATTTACGCAACACGAGCTTAACCGGTTTAATGGATTGCCAAATAGTTTTATGTGGTCTTTTCACTCAAATATTTTAAGGGCTGAAACCGCGGCAATCAGCGCGTTGTCTATTTTGAATTACCAAATGAATAGAAATTATGATGAATAATAAGAAAACATTTTATATTTATACACTTGGCTGTAAAGTTAACCAATATGAATCGCAATTGATGCGTGAAAGGCTTCAACAAATCGGATTTACCGAGACAACCGGCGACAAAGCAGCTTATTGTATTATAAATACTTGTACTGTAACTGCTCAAAGCGATAATAAATCTAAACGGGCAGTCCGCAAAATTATCAGTACCAATGCTAATACCCGAATAATAATAACCGGATGCGGGGGGGAGCGAATGAAAACTAAATTTGCTGATTCGAACGAAGTTATTTTTATATGCGCTAATGACGCAAAAAACAGGTTAGCTGGACTGATACAGTCGATCGACCGAGATTTTTCTTCTTTACCGCCGAATAAATCTGCCGTGAACGATATTTTCTCATCCTGTACGGAGCAGCATTGCCATATAACATCTTTTGCTAAACATACGAGGGCTTTTGTTAAGGTTCAGGACGGATGCGATTCGTCTTGCGCTTACTGTATAATCCCTCTTGTGCGGGGCGCGTCTAAAAGTAGAGATTTGAATGATATAACAGCCGAACTGACTGAACTGGTATCTAACGGGTTCAAAGAAATCGTCCTTACAGGTATTCATATAGGGCAGTATATCGACTCTGCAGGGAATACCTTGTGTGATTTATTAAAATCTGCTTGCTCTGTTAGCGGGTTAGCAAGATTGCGCATTAGTTCTATTGAACCTCAAGATATAACCGATGAGTTTATCGATATTTTCTCGAAAAACAATATTATAGCTCCTTACTTACATATTTCGCTTCAGCATGGCGATAACCGCATCTTAAAAAAAATGAACAGGCAATACACAATTGAATATTATATGGATTTGATAAAAAAAATTAGGAGCAGGAAAAAAAACTGCCTCTTTACTACCGATTTGATTGTAGGGTTTCCGGGTGAAACGGATGAGATGTTTTACTCTTCACTTGATAAAGTAATAGAACTTGGATTTTTGAAAGTCCATGTGTTCCCTTTTTCCAGCCGTCCCGGTACAGCGGCGGAAAAAATGAAAGATAAAGTTATAAAAAAAATCGCTAAAGAACGGGCTAAAGAAGCTGCACAAAAAAGCATTGAACGGGCAGACAGCATAAAGGCTTCTTTTATAGGCACTGCCTGCGAAGTTCTTGTTGAATCAACCAAAGACAAACAAACTAAAATGTCTGTAGGCATTACTGCGAATTATCTAAAAGTATTGTTTAACTGCGAAAAAGATTGTGCGAATGAATTAAAAAAAGTTAACATTACAGGGTTAATAAACGGTAACTTATCAGGAGATTTGATAGATGAAACTTGTGTTCAGCTGGGTTGATATTATTGTTCTGCTTATCCTTTTTTTATTTGCCTTAAGAGGATATAAACGGGGTTTATCAGGTGAAATACTGCGCACAGTCGGTATGTTGGCGTCTTTTATATTTGCGTACCAATTTTTCAGTAAAGCAGCGGGGTATCTTCAAAAAATTATGCCTTTGCCGAACACGATAGCCAGTATGTTATCATATGTTAGCATTTTTTTTATCGTGTATGTCTTTTTTTATTTTTTACGTGTTTTCATCAAACGTTTAATGAGTATTTCATTTGTATCAGGATTAGAAAAGGGCGGAGGCTTTTTGGCAGGGACGTTGAAAGGGCTTTGTTTTTTGTCTATCTGTTTTGTGCTTGCGGGGATGTTTCATAAGGAACAGGTAAACGATTATATTTTAAAAAAGTCGTTGACTCCTCCTTATATTATGCCTATAACGCCGTATATCTATGATTCTATCTTTATTCCTTTAGGTGAAAAATATTCCGGCAAAGTAAAAGGATTCGATAAACAGGCTTTTTTTATGCAGTTAAATTTTGCCTCTGCTGATGGCACTGTGGAAAATTAAAAATAATAAAACCGGTTTAAAATAAATAGGAGCATTAATAATATGGGACTGAGAAAATTCGGCAATACCGATATCAACGTAACGCCAATCGGATTAGGAACATGGGTAATCGGCGGATGGATGTGGGGAGGCGCAGACGAAAATGATGCCGTAGATGCGGTTACCGTTTCAATTGAACAGGGCGTGAATCTTATTGATACCGCACCTATATATGGGTTCGGTAAATCCGAACAGATTGTGGGCAAAGCGATCAAAAAATTCGACAGGGAAAAAATAGTAATCGCCACTAAGTGCGGGCTTGAATGGGACGCTAACGCACGGATACGCCGTAATACATCAAGACAAAGAGTAGTGAAAGAATTTAATGAATCTCTAAAACGGCTCGGCACAGATTATATAGATATATATCAGGTTCACTGGCCGGACACAAATGTACCTATTTCGGAAACTATGGATGTTTTTCGCGAACTTTTAGAAGATAAAAAAATCAGGGCAATTGGCGTCAGCAATTTTAATGTATCTCAAATGAAAGAGGTGATGGATGTTGCGCCTTTACACAGTCTTCAGCCGCCTTTTAACATATTTGAGCAGGAAGCGGGTGAAGAACTTTTGCCTTTTTGTAACGAAAATAATATCGCCGCATTGACGTACAGCACATTATGCAGAGGTTTGTTGACCGGCAAATTTACAAAATCAAGTGTTTTTCAAAAAGGTGATTTGAGAAAAATGGACCCGAAGTTCAAGGGCAAAAAGTTTCAGATATATCTTAATTGTATTGAACAACTTAAAAAATTAGCTCAAAATAGAAATGCTTCAATAGGACAACTTGCCATAGAATGGGCAATGAGTCAGCCGGGGGTAACTTGCGTTTTGGTTGGCGCACGTAACAGTAAACAGGCTGAGCAGAATATAAACGCCTTAAAACAAAAATGTTTTTCTAAAGAAGATTTTAAAAAAATTGAGCAAATTCTTTATGAAACGGTTAATCAACCGCTTGGAGCGGAGTTTATGGCTCCGCCGGAATAGTTTTATATTTTTTTAAATTCAATAAAGTATCTGTTTTGTTTACCGATGTTTTCTATAGAGGCAGTGTTTAACTTTTTAACAGGTAGATGGTATGGAAAAACCTATTTGCTCAATTAGAATTTTAAGGGATGATGAAAACCAGCAGAATGTTTTTATTGAATATTCGTTCAATGCGATAAAATCGCATAAACGGTTTTGGCTTTCAACAGAACGCGAAATACGCCCTTTTAATAAAGAAATAATAACCAATATTTTACGTGAAACTGTGTTGAAAATCATATCACATAAACGGTTTTGGGATTTATTTTCGGATATAGTCAGCACGGGGCGAAGTAATGCTCCCCAAAAAAGACGCATAAGAAGACGAGTTAAACCGCATAAAACTTCCACCAACCTTGACGTTTAAATATATTTTTTTTGCTACCCTGAGTATTTACTTATCGCTCAATATCCTATAAAATTAATGATAAGCGTGTTGCAAAACAGCAGAAAAATATTGAAAAATTTTAAAAACAGGTTAAAAAAAATAAGTTTTTAAGAGCTATTTTTTTGTGTTAGTAAGGTACTCCTCCCACTTGTCAAGACCAAAAAAGCGGTTATTTAATATTTAAGGTGTTATCCTGTGGCATTGTTGCCTATAGCGCTGTGCGCTATAAGTCGTGTACCAGCATCCAGCCAAACACGCTGCGTGTAAAGAACAGTTAAAAAAACTTAAATTGCGCAGGGAAGTTGATGAAATTTTAGTTTAAATATATAAATTTTGTAATATTTTTTAATTTTAGTTGTTTTATGTTTAATAAGGGTAAATAAAAGTTAACCTCAGTAT
>JAGGZS010000215.1 GCA_021161885.1 bacterium | reverse complement strand
ATTTATATATGTTCAAATATTCCGGTAAAAATTTATACGAGTTATCCGAGCTAATCAAATCAATAACAGATTTTAACGGGAGGACAGCCTCAAACACAAACTGGTATCAGTCCATAATAGTTTCTTATTATTTAGGTCAGGTTTATCACGGGGCGTATTATAAAAACGCAACAGTGGATGAACTGAAAAAAGATATGTTAGACGCAGATATAGATTATTATTTTTTATGGATGTCAAACCCCTTTTTAGATAAGCGCAACCAAATGCGAATGATTGCGAGATACAGTTTTATATCACAGTTTCCTGAACTTACGAAAGGGAAAATCAAAGGGTTGAAAATTTATGATGTAAGGAGGTTAAAAAAATAAATAGCCGCTATGAATTTAATAGTTGTCCGCAATGATCAATCTTGGACTTTGTGATTTTTAAACTGATTTCTCGATAAAACCCAAGTTTGTTTGTCAAATTCTATGTTGTCGTTTAGGCAGTCGTTTGCTTTGTATGCTGTCTGCATGGCATGATGGATATTGTCGTGGGCGAATAATCCCTGTCTGCCAAGCGAAATTATATTATCCAGCGAATCTAAAAAAATTTCCGTTTGGTCTAAATTATCCTGAAAACTTAAATCGTATAACGGATATGCGTAACGTATCTTTTTTGAGAACGATTTTATGATTTTGTGATCAATCGGCAGATTAATTTTCCTAAAATCCGAGAGAATTGTTTTTAGCAAAATATGCTCGGGCGAATTCCACGTTTCGCCGTTATAAAAACAAGGAATTTCTATACATAATCCTGTGGTTTCATTATCCTGAAGATTATAATTTTTAGGTTCGGATATTCTGGTAAAAATAATATTTTTGTCAGGGATATAATGAGCGTCGTACTCGGTGAACCGAGGTGTTTTCAAAATAAGATAAAACAAAACCATACTCCTGTAGCGCAGATGATTTGAGGCAGACTTTATTTTTTCAGGAGGTTTCGGCTCGATTATATTTATTAATGATGGCAATGCAATTGTGGAAAATACAAAATCAGCGGTAAAAATTTTTATATCCGAAATGTTTTGCGTAGATCGAACGGTTAAATTAATTTTGTTTTTATCAATAACCAATTTTTCCGCTTTGCGGTTTAACTCTATTGATCCGCCGAGCTTTTTTATTTCTGCTGATAAATTTTGCGCTAATTGCCCCATACCTAATCTGGGATAATAAAAACAAAATTTTTTGTTTCTTGCTGATGATAAAGGATAAAAATTTTTTACTATTTTTATAAATGAATTGGAAGAAATTCGTTTTTTTGCCTGATAAGCCGATAATTCACAAGGCGATAATCCCCAAATTTTTTCGGCGTAAGGAAAATAAAAAGAATTGCATAAAGCGGGACCGAAAGAATTTAAAACAATGTCAACGAAACTAATTTCGGAATCTATTTTTTTCCTGAAAAATTTTGTCAGGAAATCTTTAACGCAGTTTATGAAAAAAACAGGGTTAGCGTTAAAAATAAAATTTTTCGGCGTAAAAGGAAATTTAACGAAATTATTTATTAGATGAATACGTCCGTTCCGGCGTAATAGTTTCAGGTCATAGCATAGAAGATTTTTCAAATCGCCTAAAACGACATCACCGCATGATGGATGGATACGATGACTGCCGTAATCGAAAATAAGCCCTTCTTTACTGAAAGAACCCGCCAAGCCGCCGGTAAAATTTTCTTTTTCAAAAATTTTCACCTCGAATTTAGCGTTATTGCGCCACAGTAACTTATACGCTAAGGTAAGCCCTGTAATACCAGAGCCTAAAATAATTATCTTTTTTGTACCCATAAAAAATTCCGAACAAAATAATTAAAAAAAATTGTTTGTTAAGATTTTAATATATGTGCGATAATTTGTCAGCAGGAAAAGAGTTAATGCGGTTAGTTTAATAATTAGGAGATATATTAATGGGGTTACTTGATCCAAAATTCAAACAAAATTTCTGGTCATATCTATGGCAATGCGCATTGGCTTCTTTTTTTATGTTTATTGTTTTATATTTTGTTGATGTGATTACATATCCGGCTCTTTTAGCTGTATTGGGATCGACCTTTTTTATTATTTTCACACTGCCGCATTCTTACGCTTCTAAACCTCGCCCTTTAATAGGCGGTTATATAATCTCTACCATTGTAGGGGTGGTTTTCTGTTTTATCTCAAAACTTCCGCAGATGCAGATTGATTTTCTAACAAAAAGTTTTGAAGTAGAAATATGCGGAGCTCTTGCCATAGGGTTTGCTATTTTTTTTATGCTTATTTTTGATTCCGAACATCCGCCTGCTGCAGGACTTGCTCTTGCCCTTATTATTAATCCATGGGATTATTTAACGATTATCTTTTTGTTATGTATTATAATATTGCTCGCGATGATAAAAACATGGCTCAAACCGGTAATGAAAGATTTATTGTAAAATCGGTTGTAAAAAAAATATTTTTATAAACTGGTTTCTATAATCTCTTTATTGCGCAGTTGGTTTAATATGCTTTTAACAAATCTGTTCGTCATTTCGTAGGTGGTAATAGAATTGCTGAAAAACATAAGTCCCATATTAACAGGTCTAACACTGTAAGTACCTGCTATCAGAGGTTTATCCCGTCGTTCTTCGGCAAGGACAGGATCAGCCGAGAATGTAACCTGCTGCGCGTCTCCGCTTCCGCCAAGCAGGATAGCGTCTTTCGCCCCGGCTTGTTTAAGCAGGTTTGCTACTGCCGGAACGTTTATCTTGCCTATCATAGTAATAAGCATAATAGAACCGTCTTCGGTTATGCCGATGGCGGAGAAAGAAGCTCTTATCTTTGTAACCGTATTAAAGCCGACTTCATTTTCCTGCGGGTAACCTATCATTTCCGGTTTGGGAGGCGACGGATATATTTTTCCGTCTTCAAGAATTACCTGTCCCTGTATGCCGTAATGGATATTTTCATCGGTTACTAATTTATCATACTCGATATTTACGTTTGTTACTTTTGCCCGATTATTGTCATCAAAGGCCAATATAGAAAAATTACCAAGCAAAGGAGCTCGTTCTTTTTGGTTGGTGCCCGGAACAGGTTTTGTTATAAATTCGCCGTCTTTGATAAGAAACGCGTTAGGCGCGCTCCAGTCGGCATTGCTTCCGTTAATGGCGGCTAACAACATTTTTGGATTCTTTCGGGTTTCTTCCTCGACTATTTGAGGTATTGTCTTACCGGGCCTTTCTATTTGCAGATAACCGGGCAGTGGTAAATAAGCGTATTTGCTGAAATCAACCATTCTGCCTTCATCTAAAGAAACAACATCAAGATTAAACACGCCGGCAGGTATTTGTGATAACCGTCCTTCTGAAACGAATTTTCGCGCGCTGTCGTTGACTGTTACTTCCATAAACTTTATTTCCTCTAACTCGGTTATGTCCGACTCAGTAACTCCGGCAGTTGAGCTGTAAAACGAATCGTAAATATTTATTAATTTGTATTTTTGAAAATCAGTAACCCATGGT
>JAGGZS010000079.1 GCA_021161885.1 bacterium | reverse complement strand
CTGTATATATATACTACAAAATGAGTTCAAATTAAGTTCGGCTATAAATATATGTTTTTTTCCAAAAAAATTTTTTTATCCTTTTAATAAAAAAAATAAATACTCTTAAAAAGAAACACAACGCGGTTATTCTTGCCCATAACTATCAACTGCCCGATGAACACGCCGGATATCCCATGGCAGAGATGATTACCGCCCGGCAGTTAATGGAACTTAAACGCAAACATCCAAACGTCGAAATCATTTGTTACGTAAATACAACCGCCGAAGTCAAAGCTCTTTGCCATATATGCTGTACATCGGCTAACGCCGTAGATATGATAAACGGACCTTTAAAAAACGAAAAAGAAATTATTTTTTATTAAGACTTAAGATTGCTGAAAAAATAAAGTAACTATCTCTTTTTACTGTCATCGCGAGAAGCAAAGCGACGTGTCGGTCTCAAAGGCTAAAAAGCTAAAATTGCCACAGCACTTTTCCTTTAGTGCTTCGCAATGACATTTTTTTTATGACTTTTTCAGCAATTCCAACTTTTTTATTTTTGAATATAATTAAGGTTGCGCATATACGGTTTAAGCACTTGTGGTATTCTAACCCTGCCGTCTTCCATTTGATAATTTTCTATGACAGCTATAACCGTGCGGGGCAAAGCCAGTCCCGATCCGTTCATAGTATTGACGAGTTTAACTTTTCTTGACGATTTTTCCCTATAGCGCAGTCCCATTCTGCGCGCCTGAAAATTTTCAAACGTACTGCACGAAGATACCTCAAGATAACTGTTAGTGCCCGGGGACCACGCTTCTATATCATAACATTTAGTGGCAGCGAAACTCATATCGCCCGTGCACAACTCTATTACACGGTAAGGTATTTCAAGCAACTGCAGAACCCGTTCGGCGTTAATGAGCAATTTTTCCAGTTCGCTGTAAGCCATTGCTTCTTTAACCAGTTTAACCAGTTCCACTTTATCGAACTGGTGAACGCGGGTCATTCCTCTTGTGTCTTTGCCGTACGAACCCGCTTCCCGCCGGAAACAAGGGGTGTATGCTACAAATTGTTTGGGTAAATCGTCTTCTTCTAAAATTTTTGTGCGGAAAATATTTGTTACGGGCACTTCGGCTGTGGGAATAAGATAAAGGTCTTCGTCTTTAACTTTATACATATCCTCTTCCATTTTAGGCAGTTGTCCCGTCCCGAACATACACGCTGAAGATACGATAAACGGGGGCGATATTTCCGTATAACCGTGTTCTATGGTATGCAGGTCTATCATAAAATTAATTAACGCGCGTTCAAGGAGAGCTCCTTGGTTTTTAAACAAGATAAACCCGCTGCCCGATAATCTTGATGAGGCTTCAAAATCGATAATCTCAAGTTCCGTGGCAAGTTCAACGTGATCTTTCGGTTCAAAATCAAAAGAAGGTTTTTCGCCGTAATCCCTGACAAACTTATTGTGTTCTTCACCTTTGCCGACCGGAGCGGATTTATGGGGTATATTTGGTATCCACACAAGAATTTCGTCCATTTCGATTCTTATTTCGCGAAGGGTCCGATCAATATTTTTAATTTTTTCACCGGTTTCGCGCATTTGTGTCATCAGGTCATCGCAGGGTTTTCTGTCTTTTTTCATTAATCCTATCTGTTTTGATACTTCATTCCTTTGTTTTTTAAGCTGGTCGGTTTCTGTTTGAAGCGCGCGTTTTGTGCTGTCCAGTGTAAGAAGCCGTTTCAGGTCGACATTAGAATTTTTGTTGGAGACTGCCTGTTTAACAATACCCAAATTTTCTCTTATAAATTTTATATCAAGCATGATGTATTAAAAACCTCCTTTTATCCTTTTACAACACCAAGCGGTTTTAAGCGAGACATTTTTTTCGCTAATCCTGCTCCAACAACCGAAGCTGTAACTTCGTCGATATCTTTATATGTCTCAGATGCCTGTTCAAACTATTGTGCCTTTGCCTTTAGCCATTATTATAATACCTTTTTTATAAAGCTCCTCTACAATTTGATGAACGGGTAACAAGGCTACATTTTCAACCTGTTTTAATAAATCGTCCTGATAAATATTTTTTAAAAGAGTTTCACTCGCATAAATCCGGCAGGGCACACTGGATTATTTTCGGATTTATTTATTTCCCGGCAATAATCGTTAATTTTGCTGAGCATATCCCTTTTTGCTCCTTAAAAAATTTTATTTACTTATATAAAATCTTCAGGGATTTCTTCTTCGATTTTTTTATCGACCTCAACGATATCTTCTTCATCTTCTCTGCTGAATACCCGTGTTATGCCAATGAGTCTATCGCTGCCGTGAAGGTTAATTAATTTTACGCCTTGAGTATTGCGTCCGATGACTGATATATCTTTGACTTTCATACGTATAGTTTTACCTTTTTTAGAGATAAGCATAATTTCGTTATCGTCATTTACGCTCATTATGCCTACAACTTGTCCGTTGCGCTGGGTGGTTTTAAGAGTGATAACTCCTTTACCGCCTCTTGACTGGGTACGGTAATGGTCGAACGGGGTACGTTTTCCGAATCCGTTTTCACTGACTACGAGTATTGTTGCGCCTTCATCCACTTTAACCGCGCCGATAACGCGGTCGCCGGAGCCTAACTTCACGGCTTTGACACCTCTTGTGTTGCGTCCGGTATCTCTAATTTGATTTTCGTCGAACCGTATAGCCTGTCCGTTTAAAGTGGCTACAAGCAGGTCGTCGTCTCCGGTTGACATAAGGACGTTGATTACTTCGTCATCATTATCAACATTTATTGCCCAAATACCCCCTTTTCTCGGGCGGCTGTATGCTTTGAGCCCTGTTTTTTTAATTATCCCTTTACGGGTTATTATAACAAGGTGATGTGTGTCGTCAAACTCTTTAACTCTAAGCATAGCCGCTATACCCGATTCAGGCGCTATGCCGAGCAAATTAACGATTGCTTTGCCTTTGCTTTGCCTGCCGGATTCGGGTATTTCATACACTTTAAGCCAGTGCACCATTCCGTCTCTGCTAAAAAACAGGATATAGTCGTGCGTTGATGCGGAAAACAGGTGTTCTACGTAATCTTCCTGTTTGGTTTCCATACCCATCATACCTTTACCGCCCCGATGCTGAGACCTGTAATAGCTTAAAGGGGCGCGTTTAATATATCCTGTATGGGATACGGTTATGATACATCCTTCATTGGCTATCAGGTCTTCCATAGTTATTTCGGTATCGGATTTTATAATTTCCGACCTGCGTTCATCGCCGAAACTTTTCTTTACTTCCTCAAGTTCCCTTTTGATTATATCCCGCAGCATTTGGTCGCTTTCCAAAATGGATATAAGATGGGAAATGAGTTTTAATAACTCTTTATATTCATCTTCTATTTTATCGCGTTCAAGACCGGTAAGCTGGTATAACCGCATATCAAGTATTGCGTTAGTTTGGATTATGCTTAAAGCGAACTTTTCAATTAACCTGCGGTGCGCTTCCTGCCGGTTAGCGCAATTCCTTATTATATGCACTACATCATCAAGGTTAGCCAGAGCTATTTTAAACCCTTCAAGGATATGCGCGCGCGCTTCGGCTTTATCCAGTTCAAATTTTGTTCGGCGTATAACAACTTCGCGGCGGTGAGCGATATAATTGCCTAAAATATCTTTAAGGTTCATTACGCGGGGTTGTCCGTGATCAAGCGCGATCATTATGGCGCCAAAAGTTATTTGAAGCTGGGTATGTTTATATAGCTGGTTAAGGACGACTTCCGGTATTTCTCCTCTTTTTATATCGATTACTATTCTCATACCTTGCCTGTCTGATTCATCGCGGATATCGGATATGCCGGTAACCTTTTTATCACGCACAAGGTGGGCTATTTTTTCTATGAGGTTGGCTTTGTTCACGGTATACGGAATTTCGTTTATTATAAGATGTTCCCTGCCGTTTTTGCTGGTTTCCGTGAACGCCCTTCCGCGCAGCTTCATTTTGCCGCGCCCTTTTTTATACATTGAGATAATCCCGTTTTCGCCGTATATTATAGCTCCGGTCGGAAAATCGGGACCTTTTATATACTGCATAAGTTCTTCTATTTCTGCCTGCGGGTTATCTATAAGGCGGATAATCCCGTCGATAACTTCGTTAAGGTTATGGGGCGGGATATTTGTAGCCATACCCACTGCTATGCCGGAAGACCCGTTCACAAGCAGGTTAGGCACTCTTGAGGGAAGCACATCCGGTTCAACTGTGGTTTCGTCGAAATTAGGTGAGAAATCAACGGTTTTTTTATCGATATCAGCTAACATTTCCTCGGCTATTTTCGCCATTCTCGCTTCAGTGTATCTGTAAGCGGCTGCTCGGTCGCCGTCTATGGATCCGAAATTGCCTTGTCCGTCGATAAACGGGTATCTTAAATTCCATTTTTGCGCCATACGCACTAAAGTATCGTATACGGCTGTATCGCCGTGCGGGTGATATTTTTTAAGGCATTCACCAACCACGCCCGCGCATTTTGAGTATTTTCTGTTAGAGAGCAGTCCTTCGCGGTACATAGCGTATAGAATTCTACGGTGAACGGGTTTAAGCCCGTCGCGCACATCGGGCAGAGCGCGTCCGACGATAACGCTCATGGAATAATCGATGTACGAATTTTTCATCTCCTCTTCTATAGAGACGTTAACGATATTCTCTTTGCCGGTAAACATAACTGATTCAACCTCTTTTTATGTTAATATTATAAAAAAATTTTTTTATATATCAAGATTACGCACTTCAGGGGCGTGTTGTTGTATAAACTCACGGCGCGGTTCAACCTGATCGCCCATAAGAATTGTAAAAATCTGGTCTGCTTTTACGGCGTCCTCTAATGTTACTTTCAGGATAACCCGTTTTTCGGGGTCCATTGTTGTATCCCATAACTGGTCGGGATTCATTTCACCAAGACCTTTGTACCGCTGGATAGACAAACCTTTTTTGCCGATTTCCCTGACTGTGTTTAATATATTCTGAACGCAGTTTACTAAAATATTTTCTTTTTCCTCGATCTGAATCTCAAAATAAGGTTCTTCTTTTTTGATAAAATAATCTATCGGTATACCTTTTTTGGATAATTTATCTATAATTTTTCTAATATCTCTTGATTCAAGAAGTTCTACAACAACTGCGTTGAGTTTCTTCTCCTGTGTGTCTTCCTGCCGGTCTTCCTGTGTGTCTTCCTGCTGAAGAGTAAGTTCTTCTTCATTTGAGTCAAGCGGCAGTTGAAGTTCTTCCACGGACTCGTTTTCTTTTTCTTCTTCGGTTACGGTTTCGAGATAGCCGTTTATTTTTTGTTCTTCCTGTTCAATATAGTCTTTAAGTTCGGCGCTGGTGTAACAATAATTTATTTCGTCAGCAATTTTTACTTGGTACACCGGCAGTAAATCGAGTTCTTTGTTATAAAGTTTAATAAAAGCGGAAAACTCTATATTTTTACGCCTTAACATATGGGCGTAAGATTCAAGCCGCACGAGCAGGTTTATAATATCTTCAAGCGCTGCGTCTTTGTAGATTTTTTTTGTTTCGCGATCTATAACCTGAACGTCGCTCATACCTAAATCAAGCAGGTATGAATCCATTTCTTTATCGTTTTGAATATAGCGTTCTTTTCTTTTGCGTTTAACTTTATATAAGGGCGGCTGTGCGATATATATATAGCCTTTCTCGATAAGTTCGCGCATCTGGCGGTAAAAGAAGGTTAAAAGCAGTGTGCGTATATGTGAGCCGTCCACATCGGCATCGGTCATAATTAATACTTTATGGTATCTGGCTTTAGAGATATCAAAATCTTCCTGTCCTATACCTGAGCCTATGGCGGTTACCATAGTTCTTATTTCCTCGTTAGCCAATACTTTATCGAGCCGTGCTTTTTCCACGTTAATAATTTTACCTTTTATAGGTAAAATCGCTTGGAATGTTCTATCTCTGCCTTGTTTGGCTGATCCGCCGGCGGAATCGCCTTCTACGAGATACAGTTCGCAAAGAGCCGGGTCTTTTTCCGAACAGTCGGCGAGTTTGCCGGGTAATGATCCTATTTCAAGGGCTCCTTTACGCCGTGTTAAGTCTCTTGCTTTTTTTGCGGCTTCACGCGCTCTGGCAGCGGTTAATGCTTTATCTATAACTTTTCTGCCTACTTGCGGATTTTCCTCAAGGAAAGTGCTTAATCCTTCATTTACGACGGATTCGACTATACCTGCCACATCGCTGTTGCCGAGTTTAGTTTTTGTCTGTCCTTCAAATTGCGGATCAGGCACTTTAACGCTTATTACCGCGGCTAACCCTTCGCGGATATCGTCGCCGGACATATTGTAGCGTTGGTCTTTGACTGTGCCGTAATTTTTCATATAGCTGTTTATAGTTCTTGTAAGAGCTGATTTAAACCCGCTTAAATGGGTACCACCCTCAATGGTATTGATATTATTAGCGAAAGTGTATAGATTTTCGCTGTAAGAATCGTTATACTGCATTGCTATTTCAACGTCTATTAAGTCTTTATTGCTATGAACGTAAATAACTTTATCGTGAAGCGGATTTTTATTTTGGTTAAGATATTCTACGAAAGAGATTATACCGCCGAGATAAAGGTATGTTTCTTTTTGGTCAGTCCTTTCATCTTGAATGATAATTTTTAATCCTTTATTAAGAAAAGCCAATTCCCTCAACCGTGTGGCAAGCACATCGAATTTGAATTCAAGCACACTAAAAATTTTATGGTCGGGTTTAAATATAACTTTAGTTCCAGTACGTTGGGTTTTGCCGATAACTTCCAGTTTAGAAGCTGTAAGTCCGCGTTCATAGCGTTGGTGATAGATTTGGTTATTTCTGCTTATTTCCACTTCGCACCATCTGCTTAAAGCGTTCACGCATGATACTCCCACGCCGTGAAGACCGCCTGATACGGCGTAAGTCTGATGATCGAATTTTCCGCCGGCGTGAAGTGTGGTCATAACCACTTCTAAAGCCGGTTTTTTTTCCGTAGCGTGTATTTCCACTGGAATTCCCCGTCCGTTGTCGGATACAGTTACGCTGTTGTCATCGTGGATAATTACTTCTATATGATCGCAGTATCCTGCTAATGCCTCATCAACGCTGTTATCTACAACTTCAAAAACAAGATGATGTAAACCGCGAGTGCTTGTATCTCCAATATACATAGACGGACGCTTGCGTACGGCTTCCACTCCTTCGAGAACTGTAATGGTCTGCGCATCATAGTTAGACATAATCTATTGCCTCCACAAATTTTATCCGGTAAAAAAAATTATTTCACAGGACCTAATTTAAATATTATATTGTTAATTGAATTATCATTAGTAAATTTTCTAACCCGGGCAAGTATTTTTTTCTTTGAAAATCTTCCAAGTTCCATAAGCCAAGCGTTATTAGAAACGTTTATTATAAGCGTACCTTCTTTTATTTCTTTTGGTTTGGTATTTTTACTAATAAGTCCGCCCACGATATCAGGCCATTTTACAAGCACTTTATTTGCTGAATATTTTTCTTCGCCGCCCATAACTTTAAGTATGGATTCAAGGCAGTCGCTTATGAGGGACGGGCTGGTTATTTTATTTTTGTATCGTGCCATCTTTTACAAAAAACCTTTCGGCCCCGTTTGCCAGACCAGCTAAGGTATCGGTTTCCGTGCAAGTTACAAAAACCTGGCTTTGCGGGTCGATTACTAATTTCAGCATATTTTTTTTATCTTTATCCAATTCGCCGAATACATCGTCCATCAATATAACGGGCGGTTCTTTAAACTTTTTTTTCACAATTTCATATTCCGATAACCGCAAACAAAAAACAATCGACCTTTTTTGTCCTTCCGATGAAAAACTTTTAGCGTCTCGTCCGTTAATATTAAACTTGAAATCGTCTCTATGCGGACCTACAAGGCATATTTTTTGTTTTATTTCTTTAAAAAAACTCTTTTCCAATTCCGCGGCAACCATATTTTTTATATCACATTCATTTAATTCCGGCATAGGTCTATACAGAGAAAAATATTGTACCATTAAATTGTCATTTGCGCGAGAAAAGTTTTTAAAAATTTTCCCAGCGGTTACATTCAACCGATTAACCGCTAAAGACCTTAAAAAAATTATTTTAGCGCCGTAAATGCAAATCTGCTGATTATAAGTCTCAATTAATTTTTTATCAATATATTGCGATTTAAGCACTTTATTTTTTTGTTTAATTACTTTTTTGTAATCCTGAAGAGCCGACAGATAATAATTAGATGTTTTAGACAAAAGGACATCAAGAAATTTTCTTCTTAACCCCGGGTCTCCTTTTATGAGGTCCATATCGGACGGCGAAAAAATTACCGTATAAAAAACGCCGAGCAGCTGTGTTCCTTTTTTTATGTTAGTCTCATTTAAAGAGACAACTTTTTTTTTACCGGATATAAATATTTTTACGTTATGTTCCATACCTGAAGACTGTAACTTCGCGGATATAAAAAAACCGTTTTCGCCCCATGCCGTTAATTCTTTTGATTTAGCGGTTCTAAACGATCTTAGAGTTGATAAAAAATATATAGACTCAAGTATATTGGTTTTACCGGACGCGTTTTTTCCAACCAATATATTTTTTCGCTCTTTAGGTTTAAAAACAAGTTCTTTATAGTTGCGAAAATTCACAAGCCTGAGCGATAAAAGCCTCACCTTATATTATCCTACAATAGTTATTATTTAAGTTTCATAGGCATTATTACGTAAGTAAACGTATCGTCAGCTTTAATTACTCCGGGCAATGTTGATTCCGATAACTCTAAAGTTACGGTTTCTTCCTCAAGAGATTTTAAGGCGTCGCACACATAAACCGGATTAAAAGCTATGGAAAAATCGTTGCCTTTATAATTAAGCGACATATCGTCTTTAGCTTCGCCTATATCCGGGTTTGAGGCGGTAACAGTTACACTGCCGTCGTTAAACCTAAATTTTACCTGATTGGATTTCATACTTGTTATAAGAGATACTCTGCGCACTAAATTCAAAAATTTTTCCCTGTCTATTTGAACTTGCTCTTTGCTTGATTTAGGTATAACTTGCTCATACTTAGGGAATTTTCCTTCTATAAGGCGTGATATCATAAGCATATTATCTTTTTTAAATCCGACTTGAGTTTCCGAGAAAAGTATTTCAAGTTCGTTATCGCCGGTTAAAATCCGCATAAGTTCATGGACTGTTTTAGCAGGTATTATTATTCCTACTTCAAGATCAGGCTCTACCGCTTCTTTTTTAGTTACCATAGCGAGGCGCCGTCCGTCGGTGGCGACCACGCTTATCTCTCCTTTACTGATTATAAAATACACGCCGTTAAGCACATATCTTGTTTCATCGGTAGATATGGCGTAAGATGTTTTTCTGAACAGGTCTTTTAAATCTTTTTCGTTTATTTTTATGGAATTTACTTTATCGAGTCTGGGCAGGCGTGGAAACTCTTCGGATGCAAGTCCCATTAATCGGTAAACCGCGCTGCCTGATTTGATGACGCCTATGTTGTCTGAACTTACTTCTATTTCTATTTTTTCTCCGACCAAACCTTTTGCTATTTCAAAAAACTTTTTGCCCGGCAGTGTGCATGTTCCTTTTTCTTTAATTTCCGCATCAAGTTTAAACTGGATTCCTACTTCAAGGTTTGTGGCTGTCAACGCTAATTCTTTTGTTTCCGTTATTTCGATTAAAATATTGGATAAAATAGGCAACGTTGAGTTTGTTCCTATAATATTCTGCAAAACCTGAAGAGCTTCGCTCAGAGCTAACCTATCGCATATACAATGCATTTTGTGAAACCTCCATTTTTATTGTTTTTCTATAGTATTTAATTACTATTATTATATATTATTATATAGTAGTAGTAATAATAGTTGTGGATAACATAAATTTCGTACTTATTTTGTATTCGGCAAACCTTGTGTACAAGTTGTAGATAAAAGATAAATAAGTATGTAGTTATCAACATTAAAAAATTTTAAAAAAGTTATTAAACTTTTATCTACAACTTATACACAGTTTATCATAAAAGTTATTATAACTGTTTGGTTATAAATTGTTTTTACGTTCCCTTAATTTATTTATCAAAGAATGAATATTTTTTTCAAAATCTAAATTGTTTTTTATTTTTTTTTCAATATTTTTAATCGCGTGAAGCACTGTTGTATGGTCGCGTCCGCCGAATGCTTTGCCTATTTCAGGTAATGAAAGAGGTGTCAGTTGTCTTGTTACAAACATAGCTATTTGGCGCGGGTAAACGATATTTTTCGTTCGTCTCGGCCCTATTAGGTCTTGTATTCTCATATCGTATTTTTCGGCGAACAGACGGTGAATCTGGTCGACAGTTATTACCCTTGAGCTGTCGTCTTCGAGAGAATCTTTTAGCACATCCTCAACCATTGTTAAAGAAATTTTTGTTTTTGTTAAAGATGAATAAGAAGCGATTCTTATGAGAGCGCCTTCAAGTTTTCTTATATTGGATTTGATTTTATTAGCGAGAAAGAGTGTTACATCCTCGGGTATATTTATATTGGACAATTCCGCTTTTTTTCTTAATATGGCGATCCTCGTTTCAATATCGGGCGGTTGAAGGTCCGATACGAGACCCCATTCGAAACGGGATATTAACCGGTCGGCGAGGTATTTTATATCTTTAGGCGGCCGGTCTGATGTTATTACAATTTGTTTATGGGCATCGTATAGAGTATTAAAAGTATGAAAAAATTCTTCCTGAGTTTGTTCTTTACCGCTTAAAAACTGGATATCGTCTATTAGAAGAGCGTCAACGCCTCTGTATTTTTTCCGGAATTTTACCGTATTTCTGTTTTGGATAGCGTCTATGAGTTGATTAGTAAAAATTTCGCTGGATAAATAGTGCACCCTAACATCATTGCTGTTAGATATAATATGGTTGCCTATAGCCTGCATAAGATGTGTTTTCCCGAGCCCCACACCGCCGTAGATAAATAACGGGTTGTATGCTTTAGCGGGAGACCGGCCGACAGCCACAGCCGCGGCATGAGCAAACCTGTTGCTTGATCCGACTACGAATGAATCGAATGTGTAATTATGGTTAAGAATAGGGCTTTGCGACTCTAAAGATGCTCTTGATATTTTAAATTTAGAATAAGATTTTTTCTTTGTTTTATCGGCTTTTTGCTCTGATGTCTTTTTCTTAGGTGTAGAGGGTCGTTCAACTACATCAAATTTGAGTTCATAGTCAACACCTATTTCGCTGAACAAAGCCTCTTTTATTATAGCGGCAAAGTTGTCAGTCATCCAGCTTTTAGCGAGTTTACTGGTTACTTCGATATGCAGTGTGTTCTCATTAAGATAAACTCGCTGGATAAAATGAAACCAGGAATTATAACTGAAATCACTTATATTTTCTTTTATTCGGTTTGAGACATTAGTCCAAAAAGCAGGAGCTTCCAAGTAAGAGCTCTCCTATTTTAATAATTTATTAACAAGTTATCCACAGAATAAACAGTATATATATACTTACATAGCTGTTAGGTATCTAATTTCTTTTTAATACGTTTTTAACTGAGTATTTATAATCGCGGATTGCGGTATATATATATATATAACAGCCAACCTATTATTATATAG
>JAGGZS010000333.1 GCA_021161885.1 bacterium | reverse complement strand
GTTTTATGTTCTCTAAATATGTTCCTAATCAATCCATAGGAAATCTGTTTTTTAATAATAAAATTATAATAGTTTTATTATTAATATGCTGTTTTCACGAAACAAGCGTAAACGCAAAAGTTTATTTAAATAAATATATGAAAAGGGATACGCCAGCCTGTGATGGACAAGATTATATTTGCGAAAAATATCAACAGGTTGTTCCGCAAAAAAATACTCGCAGCACATCACAGTTAACAAATATTATAAATGATATAGTTAAATCTGCTACAACTATACAAAAGACTGATATTGAACGATTTCGAGAGTACAAGAATTTAATCAAATCAATTTTTTTCGGTAAAAAGTATTGGGATTCCCAACAAACAAATATATCAATTCTGTTATGTGAGCCTACAAATATACATACTCAAATTCACAACTTAAATTACGATGATATCCTTACAAAATATGTTTTTAAGGAAAATAATATTTTGCGGGTTAAACGCAATAAAAATTTTATATGCAAATTCGGCAATAATCTTCAGGAAAAGAGCTCAACAGGCGAAGAGAATAACATATATAGAAGTTCATTCATTACATTTTTTGATCAGGGCAAGTTTGTAACAAAACGCTTTACCGTGCCTTTTGCTTATATTAAAGAGCCTGAGAAATTCACGGATATATATTGGGAAACTTATAACAGCTCTTTCTCATTGAAAGACATTTTGCCCCCCTTAAAATACAAATATTTACAAATGCACTCCGATTCCATACCTATCCTTTTTAAAAAAAATATAACCGCTGATTTTGCATATATCGGCAACCATGGCACAGGAAAATTATGCCAGCAAAAAGGAACTCACACTATCAAAGGGTCTTTTTATTTGGGTTTCTATCCCGACAACAGCGGATTATTTTTGTTATCAGACGGATATTTTTATGCAGATCAAATAGTTCTCGGGCTTAACGGGTCGGGCAAAATTTTTCAGCTAAGCGGTTCGGTTAATGTTGAAACCGTGTTATATCTTGGTTTAAACTCATCTTCTGAAAGTATGTATACTCTTGCGGGAGGTCTGCTTAAATCAGACGCGTTAATAGGCATTAAAGGAACGGGCAAATTTTTGCATGCTTACGGACTTTTTAATTCCAACTGGATATCAGTGGGGTTTTCTGAAGGCGCCGGAATTTATAAAATGCGCAGCGGTGAACTTAATTCCTATATGTTATCAGTAGGACACGGCGCAAATATATGGAATAGCCAAAAAAAAGAGTTTACAGGCTGGAAATCGGGTAAAGGGTTATTTGACCAATCAGGCGGGACAGCAAATATCGATACATTGAGTATCGGGGTTTGGCATTCTCAAGGAACTTATATACTAAGGGATACTGCTGTTTTAAATTCTTATTTTGTTTATATCGGCAACAATAACGGCAAAGGCGAATTTATTCATAAATCAGGAATCCATAAATCAAAAACCATTAACATAGGGCATTTAGGCGGTATTGGGGTTTATGAGATGGATTCAGGTCGTTTACAGGCAGAAGCTATTGTTATCGGCAACTTTACGAATCCGTCTATAAAAAATGTCAATGGTTATTTTATACAAAATGGCGGAATAATAGAAAACGAGCGCGACGAAGGGATTTTATGGTTAACACTCGGATATAAATCAGGTAAAGGGAAATATTTAATGAAAAGCGGACGCCTTCACGCGAAAACAACTCATATCGGGTTCAGCGGATCAGGTATATTCACCCATAAAGGCGGCGATCATTTTTCTGAATATTTTGATTTAGGATACCAAAACGGAGAAGGTGTATATATCTTATCTGGAGGTCATCTGCGATCATACCGCCAGTATATGGGAAACGGGGGCAGCGGAATTTTTCTCCATTACAAAGGCACAAATTTTACCGACCAATTATATATCGCCTGCGGGGAAAACGGATATGGAATTTACGAGCTTTTCGATGGAGAACTGGTTGCCGGATTAATACAAATTGGATGCAAAAAAGGCAGAGGCCTTTTAGATATCAAAACCGCCCACGCAAAATTAATTGTTCAAAACGGGTATATTAATTTTGAAAAAACAGCTGAATTTAAGGCTGTCAAAGGCGCAACTATAATTTTAAAAAACGCTTCTTTTATTTCTCAAACGACGGATGAAGCTGTTTGTGCGGGTGTAAAAAATATAAACCTGTCTTTTGAGTCAGGCAATAATAAAATCGAATTATTTAATCAATCCAGTAACAAAAGGTCTTTTCTAATAAATTCGGTTGAAATTAAAAATAACGGCACTGAGTTAGCATTAAACAGACTCACGAATATTGAACTTAAAATAAAATATCTTATAGTTAACGAAAACACATCCTTTAATCTTAACGGCAATACTGTTTATTGTGAGGAGTTAAAAAATAACGGCGGGAAAATTAATTTAAACGGCGGGAAATTAATTTACAAACATTAGATTGGATATAATTTTAAACAATGTGTAAAAATCGTTTATTAAAACAGAAAATCCTCTGTTTTTTTGCAAGTAAAAATTTATCATCTTCATGTAAGCCATAATAAGCCCTCTGCATAACATATAGT
>JAGGZS010000195.1 GCA_021161885.1 bacterium | reverse complement strand
GTGGTGGTGGTGGTGGTGGTAAGAATACATATTTTTTTATGGCAATAAAACATATTCTTGTTAAAAAATATAAAGTATTTTGAATTTTGTACCGATATATAAATGGATATTATTTATGTACTTTTTAATAAAAATAAGTTCACAGGAGCAAAAAAACAGCTATGCGGAGAATACGACAAAAAGCTCTTACTATAATCGAACTTCTTGTGATAGTAGCGGTAGTTATGATACTGGCTGCGTTAATTGTTGTTGTTGGGCGAAAGGTTAAAGCGTCTTCTTACAGTACGTTATGTTTAAACAATCTTCGTCAGATATCCATAGCTTTGTTATCATATTACAACGATCATAGTGCATACCCTGTAGGTCTGCCGTACACAATACTTTCGCAAGAACTAAAAACTTATGTAGCAGGTGAACGGCTTTTTATCTGCCCGAGCGATTGTTTTGAAACCGAAGACAGTTACACCCAATATTACGTTTATCGCGGGGCTAACCAAGCGGGAGCTACTGAGTATGTTATAGGATGTCCCCGCCATGAAGATGAAACGTCAAGCATGAACATTTTTTCTCTTGGCAGAGCGC
This sequence comes from bacterium, assembly GCA_021161885.1. Taxonomy (GTDB): domain Bacteria; phylum Auribacterota; class Auribacteria; order Auribacterales; family Auribacteraceae; genus JAGGZS01. Next base: position 11,821 of record JAGGZS010000195.1, on the reverse strand, counting down.
AAAAAGGAAAAATCGCTGACGTAATAGTTGATGAGATAAATTTAAAACCCGGAGAGTCTGTCGACAACGGGACTCTTGTTCTTGAGGACGGCTCAACAGTAACCACATCTGGTGTTGAGCTGCGTCTTATCCAATCGTTCAGGATGTCTGACGGCAGGCTGTATTCCATTGTCAGAGTACCGGAAGGGGAAAGCGGTTCTATTACGGCTGATATTATTCCCGGTTCTGCGTTTGAAATAGTTACCCCCTCATCCATAGCCGCAGTAAGAGGGACGAGTTTTATCATTAAAGTTTCTTATGAAGGCAATATTTCCATTACCGATGTGGGTGTAACCGCAGGCGTTGTAGAAACATCTGTCTTAAACGGCGGAACAAAAGTTGGCGAAATATTCAAATCGGCAAGCAGAATGCGAGCTTTAATTAAACCGGGCGAATCTATAGTTACATTCGGCAACTCCATTAAACCGAACATTAAAGCTTTACAGCTTAAAGCAGAGGCGCTTGAACGCAAAATTCGCAAAGGCGAACTTATCGGTCAGGATATGTCTAAAGAACGTAAACTGCTCGATGTTATCGAAGATGTAATCGCCAACAACGGCATTGCTCTTCCACCATCGCCGTCGCCGCCGCAAGGGGGAGGAGGGTTTGGAGGAATGGGTCAGCATTAGTAATCATACATATTTATAAAATGTTCAAACCCTGTTTAGCATGGTCAAAATGAGGTGTGTCATAAAAAAGCATAACATCCGTCATTCTGAGAAGCGAAGCGCCGAAGAATATTTCTCGAATAACGTTAACATGGCGAGATTCTTCACTCCGTTCAGAATGACATTTTTTTGTTTTTCGTACTCAATTTTAAGATACTAATGACACCACCTTTTATTTTTTTTATAGCAGCTAAAACCAAATACATAAACAAAAAAAAGCGGTTAACTTGATTATTAACCGCTTTTTAATATTAAAAAATTTTTTTTAAAAAATCTTATTTTTTAAATTTTTTTATTGCTATTCCTATAGATGACAACAGTAATAACAATATCGTAGCAGGTTCAGGCACTACCGTCCCATAACCAGTAAAATTGCTTGATTGAGTAAGCGTACCGCCGGTTATCCCTGTTCCTTCAGTAATCCCCGTATTTGGACTAACTGACGGGTCAACCAGCGTTCCGCCTGAATAAATTTCTATGGTTCTTTCAAATTTGAAGTCATAATACAATAGGGAATCAAACTCTTCCTGTGTAGGCCAGTAATCTGTATGTGAACCTGTGCTCCATGTCCAGTCTTTATAAATATTTCCTGTGGCATATAACGTAAACGATAAATCAGGTTCCTGGATAATTTTAGTTATTTCATCAAGTATAGTGCCGTTATTTATTCTTGAATACGTGCCTATATCAATATAAACTGAATCTGAGAATATGGGCAAGTAAGTAGAACTTCCCGGAGCTTTATAATAACCTGAACTGCTAAGATGAACATAATCCGTATCGGATAATCCTGTAATCACAGACCCGAAATACATACATCCGCCTTGTGCTACCGCGTCGGTATAAGTCGGAGGTGTACTTTGAAGGTCGCCCCACATACTCATTTGTTGGGGATACAGGTAAAGGTGTGTACTTGTATTTGTGCCGTTTTTGACTTCTGCTTCTTTATTTAGATAATCAGCGACTAACGGAGCGCTATTTCCTGCAAACGGACCGCTTCCGGTAAGGTTACCGTTACCGTACAATGAACCGGCAAGAAAAGAGCCGTGATAAAATTGAGCCGCCTGAACTGTCCCTGTGAATAAAATTAATGCAACCGCAACTGAGCAATAACGGATAGTCCTTTCCATAAAATAAGCCTCCCCCATAAAAAAATTGTTTAGCAGCATTTAATTGTCAGTAAGATATATTAATATTATAATATAACTTTATAAAAAAAGCAAGCGGTCTGCTAAAATTTTTAACTTTTCAGCCGATTTTATGCCGGCTGTTTTTCATTTAATCCGTCATTTATTCGTCGTTCAGGGAAGCAATGCGGCGAAAAACAGAGGTGTTCTGTAAAAAGATAAAAAAGATAACATTGAACCGCCCGTTTTTTTTTGGTATTTATATCATTGAACAAAAAACTTTTTTTAAGGTTAAAATGAAAACTTTTTCTGCCTCAACAAAAAATTATTTAAAAAAAATTCCTGTTACAGCCTGTTTATTGATATTGTTATCAGGTGTGCTTTTCACATTGCGTATTCATCAGGAATCCATATGGAACGACGAATGGTTTACTGTGAACAACATTTCCCAGCAGGGTTTGAAAGCTGTAATAAAAGAGATAGTTTTTACGGAAAACACCCCGCCCGCCTATTTCCTGCTTCTTAAAGGATGGGCGTTAGGAGGATATTTAACAAACATTGTATGGCTTAGGTTATTTTCGGTTTTGTTCGCTGTTTTATCTGTTTGGGGGATATATTTGCTTGCCGAGTCTGTAACCGAGAGCAAAGTTACAGCGCTTATAGCGTCTTTTCTTTCGGTTGTATCGCCTTATGTGCTGTGGTACGCGCAGGAGATGCGAAACGGCACGTTTGCCATGTTTTTGGCGATATTTATGATGTATTATTTCAGAAAATATTGCTATACGGATAAAAAAAAATATTTTTATCTATCTTTATTTTTTCAATTGACCGGATTATTTACGCATTATTATTTTATTTTTTTTATACCTGCTCAGATTATATATCTTTATTTAGCGCCGCTTAAAGCCAAACGTAAAAAATGGTGGGCAGCAATCTTTGTTATGATTTTTCTGTTTGTTTTATGGGTTCCTTTCTTATGGGAACAAGTTTCTATGAACCGGTCGGGTTGGCTTCCCAAACCGAGTTTATATTTTCCGATTCGCGTAATAGCCAGTTTTTCGGCAGGTTATTTTTTCCCGTTTAAAGAGCGTTTTGCAATAGTGCCTGCCGTTATATGCGCACTGTTGTTTATAATCGGGTTAGGATACCTCGTTTTTGACAAAAAACGGATTATTTTATCTTTCAATTACCGGAGCGGCAAAATTTTTATCCTTGTATTTTTTATTGTGCCTGTACTTTTGGCATTTTGCGTATCGTTCATAAAACCTATTGTGTTCGGTGGACGCAGGTATCTGATAATTGTGCTTCCTTTATTTTTCATAGCCGTATCGCAAGGATTAATCTCATTAAAAAGCAAAAAAATTATCTCACTGTTTTTATCGATTATAACATTTTTTAATATCCTTTTTATGATAGATATTTACGCCAACCACCAAAAACGCAGATGGGATAAGGCATCTTTTCTTATCAAAAAATACGCTGTTTCCGGAGATTGTGTTTTTTCTACAGATTACACTGACGGCAAAATTTTAAGTTATTACGGGATAGGCAAAGCAGAACTTGTTCATACAAAAGATATTATGCTCGTCAAAAAAACAGTAAGACCGTATAAAAGGGTATGGTATATATCCACAACAACAAACCTTCCTCAACAGAGTGTATTGGCATCTTTTATGCAGGAAGTTTTTGCTAAACAAATTCAAACGTCTATCGGAGACTGTGTGTGGATTACGTTATACAAAAACAATTAATTAAAAAAAGTTAATGTTGAATATGCTTTCTTTATGCATGATAGTTAAAAACGAAGAAAAATTTCTCGGGCGATGTCTTGAATCAGTATCAGGGCTTGTTGACGAGATAATTGTTGTAGATACAGGAAGCACAGACAATACGGTGCATATAGCCGACCGGCTGAACGCCAAAATATTCTATTACCACTGGTGCGATGATTTCAGTCAAGCCCGCAATTTTTCGTTAAGCAAAGCCTCGGGCGAGTGGATTCTTTTTATGGATGCCGACGAAATTATATCCGCCCGTGATTTTTCTACAATAAAATCGCTCATAAACATTCGTTCAGACATAGCCGGTTACTTTTTTATCCAGCGTAATTACACTCACGATACCCGCCGTCAAAATTTTATGCCGTGTGATCGATCGTATCCTGAGGAAGAAGCCCAAGCGCCGGGGTTTGTGCCGGTAGAAAGAATAGCCCTGTTCCGTAATAACGGTAAAATAAAATTTTCCGGTTTAGTGCATGAAACAGTATCTGAATCCATAAAAGAAACAGGCGCTGTTGTGGGGAAAACCAGTATCGCTGTCCATCATTACGGTCATCTCGATAAAAATAGTCGTTTAAAAAAAACCGAATATTACTTAAATCTCGGTCTGAAACAAATACAAATAACCCCTAATAATCCCAAACCTTATTACGATGTGGGCATAATATACTTAAATGAAGGCGATTTTATTAAAGCGGAAAAATTTTTTCTTAAAACGATTAAATTAAATGACGACTATATAGATATCTTATACAATACCGCTCTTTTATATTTTAAGTGGCATAAATTTGAAAAATCAATGGAATATTTAAACCGGATGGATGTTAAAAAAAGGTTTCGTGAAGAGGCTATGCTCCTTCGCGCAACCGTATTCGACTGGATGCGAAATTACGATAAAGCACTGAACGTGCTTGATCAATGTATAGAAAAATTTCCAATGAAAAAAATATTTAAAGAATTTTCGGCTCAGATTTATTTGAAAAAAAATGATTTTGATATGGCGGATAATCGGTACGGCGAACTGCACAGGGCTGAACCGGAAAACATAAATTACCTGTTGGGGCTTATGCAGGCAAGGTTCCATAAAGGCGATTTTAAAAATGCTTATGATATTTTTAAATGGTCTGAAAAAAGATTCCCGCTTAGCGAACAGGTTTATTTATGGGCAATGATGATTTGCGCTAAATTAAATTTAACCGATGACCTGAAAAAGCACCTGATTTTAGCCAAAGAAAAATCATTTTCTTCAATGGATTTGAATTATTTTGAAGGGATTGTCAAAGAAGCGCAAGGGAATACCAAAGAGGCGCTTGAGCATTATAAAAACGCTTTGAGAACCACAGGTTTTTTTGCGGACGAAATAAACCGAAGATTAATGAATATAATCTCTTCAAAGAAAAATTTTCCGCCGGCTAAACAAGCAAGCAAAAAGCAGTCAACGTATTGACCGTTTTTCATATATATTAATACTATAAATTTTACAATTGTCCGGTTTTCCCTGATGGATAAAATATTTCTTAAATTATTAATTAAGCATTTTGTTGACAGAAATATTCAATTTATTTAGAATATTTACGATATAAATAAAAGGATTTTTGTAAATATTTTTATAATCCGAGGGATGTTAAAATGATAAAAAAATTATTTATTGTATGCGTTATTAGCAGTATTATTTTTTTAGGAGCTTTCTCTAAATCTTACGCGGCAAAAAATGCGGGAGAAAAGTTAGTTAGAGGCACGTTCAATGTTTGGACAGGTCAATACGATTTTTTTGATAACGTGCATAATGATCTTTATTATAAAGGACCTTTAGGTCTCTTTACCGGCGTTGCCAAAGGAATAGGGGCAATGACAGTCAGAATGGTTGGGGGAGTTTACGATATTCTTACTTTCTGGATCCCGATTCCTGAAAATTACGATCCTGTTGTTAAGCCCGAACTGAATTTCTAATTAGATGATGACTAATATTAAATACATAACAGCTGTTTTTTTTATTTACTGTTTATTCTTTAATATCTCCGGGTGCGCAAAAAAAGCACAAGTAAAAAGCGATAGCAAAGAATATGTCTTAGGCGAAAATGTTGTTGACGGAACCATAGGAGCAGTAACTCAAACAACTGAATTCGCCAGATTGATAACAGAAAATACAGGCAGCCTTACCGAAAACTTTATAAGCGTATTAAGCGAAGCCATAAAACAGGTTATTGTATCTTTAGAAAATTTACGCAAAAAAAGTATAGAAACGTTCGGGCAGAAAAGCGTTACCGAAGAAGTTACAGGTCCTGCCTTTATAGAATGCCCGTACTGCAAAAAATCTTTGCAAATCAAGACTGTGCCGAAAAAGAGTTCTCAAGACAGGTATCAGTGTCCTTTTTGTAAAAAAGAGTTTATTGTGAAGTGGGGCAATCAATAATCTTGTTCAAGTCATCAACAAAAATGATACGGGGTTTAAACGATTTTTGTTCTTCCATATTAAAAAAACCGTATGATATAATGATTATTTTATCTTGAGGCTGGACGAGTCTTGCCGCGGCTCCGTTTAAGGTTATTGTGCCACTGTCCGGTTTCCCTGCTATAACATATGTTTCGAATCGATGTCCGTTATTGATGTTGACAATATGGACTTTTTCGTATTCGCCGATATCTGCGGCTTCCATTAATGTTTGATCGATAGTAATGCTGCCCATATAGTTCAGGTTTGCATCGGTGACGGCAGCCCGATGAATTTTAGATTTCATTAATTCCCGCCACATTATTTTATCCTCCGATTATCCGTTAAAAAAATTTTTATGTATTGAGCGGTTCAACCCTAAACTTGAAAGAAAATTCCTGTCCTCCAATATTAAGAGTCAATAGAGTATTCATCCTTGTCAGCAGAAGCCTGTATGGTAATTTTACTTCATGTCCGTCTACGGTTATGCCGACATAAGTATTTCCGAGAATATCTTCGGCTTCCCGCACTGCCATAATAAGTTTTTCAAACTTTTTGATCTGATAAATCAACGTGTTGTCGAAAGTATATTTTTTGCCGCATCTTGAGCATATAATAGTCTGACCTTTTTCAATTTTAAGGACAGAAAAGGGTATTGTATTTCTGCAGTCCTCATTAAGGCATATAAAGTCTAATGTATCGTAATCTTTCAAGAAAACATCCTCCTCATTGTTTAGAACAATGATAGTTTATAAACATAAAAATGTCAAGCGGCACTGTTTTAATGATGTAACCTTCTTAACCCGATTATAACAATTTAATTTAATAAATCGGGGCGAGAGGATTTGAACCTCCGGCCTCCTGCTCCCAAGGCAGGCGCGCTAACCGGGCTGCGCTACGCCCCGAATAAAAACCATATTTTTTATTTTAAAATGCATTATTTTAAAAAAAACTTTGTTATAAGTCAATTACAATTTTTTTATTTTAGCGGGAACTCCCCGCATTAGCTCCATATTCATTTAAACCGGCTGTTTTTTTTTAATTTTTCAAACCAAAGATGTATTTTTTTGAATAGAACAGGTGAATGGGCTTTTTTTTTCATTAATTCAAGAAAAACCGCTGACGAAATTCCCGAAGCGCTTAACAGCATACACATTACCATAATTTGATATCTAACAGCCAAAAGGGGGGATACTCCGGCAAGAATTTGTCCGGTCATCATCCCCGGAATAGATACTAATCCTACGGCAAAAAAAGAATTGATTAAAGGCAGTAAAGCTGTTTTATAGGCCGCGTTACGAGCCTCAATATAATTTTTTTCGGAATTTTTTTCGGAAAAAAACCGTTCGGCGCAAAGGCTTACGCTGTTCATTGCGTTCGCGAAAATCATCCCCGCAAGAGGTATCAAATAACGGGGCGCATACCATGGTTTAAGCTGAACGACTAATCCGATAATAAGAGCTAAAACAGGTATCGCTCCAGATGATATAGCGATAAGGGCGGTTGAGAACAATTTGCTTCTATGCTGATTTAAGGGGCGCAAAGCTATCCATGCGGATACAAGAAGCATTACAGTTAAAATAAATGAGGATAGAAAAAGGTTCTTGTTATTGAAAATAATTATTAAAGCGTATCCCATAAAAATCAGCTGGATAATCATTCGGCTTGAAGCGTAAATAAGCGTTTTTATGTTAAGTTCCCATTTTAGATGAATCAGGATTACCGCTGTTAACGGTATAAATACAAGCACAAGGTTGATTATAGGTATGAAATTAGCTGAATCTTTCATCGTCCCGCTTTCTTAAATATGTAATGATTTTTTTAATCTTAACTTATAGACACTCTTTTTATGAAGCGATTTTTAACGATATTTTTTTTTAAAAGTAAGAATAAAAAAAGGGCTCATCTTCATAGAAAAAATGAGCCCTTTATATTATTATCAAAGAATATTATAATTTAAACAGGAGATCCGCATACGTCGGAACCGGCCATAAATCTCGCGGCACTAAAGTTTCCAATGTATCTATATCTTGCCTTAACTCATTCATAGCGACAAATACGTTGTCCCTATATGCTTCGGCTTGTTTTACCCCGTCTTCAATTTTTTTGGCTGCGTTAAGTTCTTTCTCGAGTTTTTCAAGTTTGCTGTCAGCCGATTCAAGCAGTGCCGATACTTTCCGTAAATTTTTTTCCTGAATCGAAACAGGTCCGCCGGCGTCTTTAATAGTTATTATCGAGTCAGCAAGATCAGCCGCCCAGCGCATTACAGCCGGAAGATATAATGTTTTTACCATATCAATAGCAGTATTTGCCTCGATATTAATCTGTTTGTAATATTGTTCAATATATATTTCAAAACGGGAATGTCCCTCTTCTTTAGAAAGCACATTATATTTTTCAAATAAATTAATTGATTTATCCGTGAGAAATGTTTCTAACGCTTCGACAGTGGATTTGATGTTCGGCAATCCGCGTTTTTTAGCTTCAGCAACCCATTCATCAGAATAATTGTTGCCGTTAAAAATTATTCTGCCGTGTTTTTTCATGGTTTCCTGAACAATAGCTGTTGCTTCCTTATTTATGTCATTTGCCTTTTCAAGACGCGTTGCTATTTCATCAAGCGCTTCAGCTACGATAGTATTTAGAACAATGTTCGGGCCTGATATTGAAGCTGATGAGGGCACCATACGGAATTCAAATTTATTGCCTGTAAACGCGAATGGGGAAGTCCGGTTCCTATCAGAGTTATCCTTTGGTAACGGGGGAAGAGTATCAACCCCGACAGTTAAAAAAGTTGAGCCTTTTGCAGTAACCTTTTCCCCTTTTTCGACAGCTGTTAAAATTCTGGTAAGTTCATCTCCCATAAATATAGATATTATCGCCGGAGGCGCTTCATTCGCGCCAAGACGATGATCGTTGCCTGAATTAGAAGCCGATCTTCGTAATATATCAGCATGGGTATCTACGGCTTTAATAAGGGCGCTTATAAATAACAAGAATTGCGCGTTTTCATGAGGGGTGCTCCCTGGCTCAAGAAGATTAACTCCATCATCAGTTGATAAAGACCAGTTATTATGTTTTCCCGATCCATTGATGCCGGCATATGGTTTTTCATGAAGCAAACATACCAGATTATGTCTTAACGCCACTTTGCGTAAGGTTTCCATAACAAGCTGGTTGTGGTCAGCTGCAATATTAGTGGTAGCGAAAATAGGCGCCATTTCAAACTGGGACGGAGCAACTTCATTATGTTTGGTTTTTGAAGCAATTCCCATTTTCCATAACTCAACATCAAGGTCTTTCATAAAATCGGCAATTCGATCTTTTATTTGTCCAAAATAATGGTCTTCCATTTCCTGCCCTTTGGGGGCTGGGGCGCCGAATAAGGTTCGTCCGGTAGTAATTAAATCTAATCTTTGGGCAAAATATTCTTTATCAACGAGAAAATATTCCTGTTCCGGACCGACTGTTGAAGTTATTTTTTTTGAAATTGTGTTACCGAAAGCGCGTAATACGCGAAGAGCTTGTTTAGATACAACGGCCATAGATCTTAATAAAGGTGTTTTTTTATCTAAGGCTTCGCCTTTGTATGAACAAAAAGCTGTTGGTATACATAATGTTACATCTGCATTAGCGTCTTCTTTTAAAAAAGCAGGTGAGGTGCAGTCCCATGCTGTGTAACCTCTTGCCTCGAAAGTGGCTCTTAACCCTCCGCTTGGAAATGACGAGGCGTCAGGTTCGCCCTGAATAAGCTGTTTGCCTGAAAATTCCATTACGACATTGCCTTGAGGTGTGGGCGATATAAAAGAATCGTGTTTTTCCGCGGTACTTCCTGTTAACGGCTGAAACCAATGCGTATAATGCGTAGCGCCTTTTTCTATTGCCCAGTCTTTCATGGCATTGGCGACAACATCGGCTACTTCAGGCTGTAGTTTTGTTCCTTGCTCAATAGTTTTTTTTAATGATTTATAACAATCTTTAGGAAGCCTTTTGTGCATGGCATCATCGTTAAAAACATTTGAGCCGAAAATTTTCGTAACGTCCATTGTTTTTCCTTTTCTATGGTTTTTCAACTGTTTTATCCTTTTAAAATATCAATGCGGTTAATTTGATAAATTATAAAAATTTTTTTTTTGTGTCAAGCTCAAAATAATTATAAATTCTGGCTGAATATCACTTGTTTTGCGATTTAAATTAGATTAATTACGCATAAACATCGGCTGACCGGTTGCCTCAAGCACCGATAACCATAAACTGCTTTCAGGAGTAATTTGTTTGCGCCGTTTGATTACAAGCTCAATAGGTAAATGAACGAAAGTATTGTTTCTCCATGCGACAATCATTCCGGTTTTACCAGTCATGCCTGCATGGACTGCATATTGAGCCAACTGTCCGCAAAAAATGGAATCGTTCGGATTAGCGGGTACGCTTCTTACAATATAACTCGGATCAATATATTTAACTGTGCAGGGCACTTTGTTATTTTGCATATACTGTTTAATTTTATCTTTTAAAAAAACACCTATATCATTTAGGGCTTTATTGCCTGACGCGTCGCTTTTGCCGGTATCAGAAAAAAATTCTTGTCCCGCTCCTTCGGCCACTACTACAACAGCATGATGGCGATCGATAAGCCTTTTTTTCAAATAAGCCAAAAACCCGTTTGCTGTTTCCAGATCAAAAGGCACTTCAGGTATGAGTACAAAATTAACCTCGTTAAGGGCAAGCGCCGCATAAGCGGCGATATAACCGGAATTGCGTCCCATCAGCTTAACAACACCAACTCCATTGTATGCGCTGATAGCTTCTGTATGAGCGCATTGTATCGCGTTTGTCGCTATGGAAAAGGCTGTCTCGAACCCAAAACTTTTATCGTTTAAGAATACATCGTTATCTATGGTTTTAGGAATGCCTATTATACTTATCGGCAGCCTTCTTTTTTCTATCTCTTTGTAAAGATCAAAATTACTCCTTTGAGTACCGTCTCCGCCTATACTGAAGAGGATAGATACATCTAGTTTTTCAAGAGTTTCTGCAAGCGTCTGAGTATTTTGCTGTCCTCTTGACGAACCTAAAACCGTTCCGCCGTAAAGATGTATGTTAGATACCTTTTGCGGTGTTAATTCTTCAGGAACAAACCCGAATTCAGGGTTTAATCCGGCGAACCCGTATTTTATGCCGTATATTTTTTTTACTCTATAGTGATAATGCAGTTCCATTACTAAAGTCCGTATGACATTGTTCAGCCCCGGGCAAAGACCTCCGCAGGTTACTATAGCACAGGATATTTTTTCAGGCTCAAAAAATATTTTTTCACGAGGTCCTGCTACTTCAATAAACTCGTTGATAGAATTTCGTTTGTTCTCAGGTCGATTATCGTAATATTGGTCTTCGTAATTGAAAGCACTGTCAGAGGCAAAGATATTCATTCGTATTTTTTCATCGACAGGAACAAAATTGCATATTTTATCTCCCAATTTTGTCGATAGGTTCAGAGGCGACTTGAACTTCGGTTCACCAAGAGTTGGTATTTGCAGCATATTCATAATACCTCCACAAAATTATTTTTTATCCATCCTGTTTTATCTTTGCCAATAGTTATTAAAAACCAATTGCCTCGTCGCTGGCGAATAAAAACTTTGGTTCCCTCGTGCAGATAAAAAGCTACCTTATCGTCATTGGTATTGCCCCATCTTACAGGTATTTCTTTTAAGAGAACCACAGCTTCATCCGTTTTATTTTCCTTCTTTATTTTTATATATAATACTGACGATAACC
>JAGGZS010000126.1 GCA_021161885.1 bacterium | reverse complement strand
ATTAAAACCTGACAAACTCAATAAACAAATTATTATATCAGGTGGACATGGTTACGGCAATGTAGGTGATGAAGCACAGTTAGCATTTAATATTAAATTCCTTCGGGATAATTATCCTGATTATAAAATTGTTGTTTTGACGCCTAATAAAGAATATAGCCGTAATCAGCATAATATAGATGTTGAACTTGCGCCCAGAGTAGCCTTTTTTAACGCAGGCAGAACTTCTAATTACGGAAGTTCAAACAGAAAATTTAAATTTGGTTTTTTTCTGAAATTTCCAAGATTATTATTTAATGCTCGTTTGTTATATTGCGGATTCCCTATGTTCTGGATTAACCCTGAAGAAGCGCGTCTTTTGGACTCAATAAATAAATCAAGCCTTCTTCTTCTTTCCGGCGGTGGATATCTTACAGGCATGACACTTAGCCGTTTGTGGGATAATTGTTTATTAATCAGATTAGGGTCTGCTATGAACGTTCCTGCAGTTGCCTCGGGACAGACAATAGGTGTATTTAAAGATAAAATCAGCCCTATCTTGGCAAAATGGGGATTAAAAAGATTAAAATTTATAACCGTAAGAGATAAAAAAGATTCAATAAAAGCGTTGTCCTCAATTGGCATAAAAGGAAACCATATTACATCCACATTTGACGATGCCCTTTTTTGCGAAGCATCATCAAAATCAAGAATAAATGATACCTTGAAAAATAACGGGATTTTAAATGATAAACCGTATGTTGTTGTAAACGCTCATTACTGGGGACAAAAAGATGAGTTATCAAACAGAATCATAAGTGAAATGGCAGATTTTTGCGATAAAATATCTAATCAAAAAAACGTTAACATCATTTTTCTGCCAATGCATAAATCGGATGAAAAACCTGAATCCCATATAATCAAAAAAATGAAAACAAAAAATGTGTATTTATATAAATATGGTTATGATTTCAAAGACGCAAGAGGGCTTATAAAATTTTCTGAATGCTGTGTTACTATGAAACATCATCCTATTGTTTTTTCGTGCGGGGAAGAAGTGCCTGTTATCAGCATAGCTTTTGACGATTATTATAAACATAAAAATATAGGCGCTTTATCTCTGTTTCATCAGGACGGTAATATTATCTTGTCTAATGGCAATAATTTGTGCAATGATTTGCTTCTTTGTTATAATAAAATTATAGAAAATAAAACTGAAATAGTGAAACATCTGCACAAATGTTTAGAAAATTATAAAAAAGATGCCGGAAAATCTATAAAACAATTTTTTGATACATATTCTAAGGCTTAAACAGGAGACGACACAATGGACAAGAAAGAAATAATCGACCTTGCCGTACAAGTTATTGATATTGAAGCAAATGAACTTATGGAAATGAAAAAACGCGTAAATGACAGTTTTTATGAGGCTGTTGAACTTATGTGCGCTTGTAAAGGCAGGATAATTGTAACCGGCATGGGTAAATCAGGGTTAATAGGGCGAAAAATATCCGCCACTCTTGCCAGTACCGGAACCCCATCTTTGTCGCTGCATCCGGCGGAAGCGCTTCATGGCGATTTGGGTATGGTATGTCCGGATGACGTACTACTTGCTCTTTCAAACAGCGGTGAAACCGAAGAGATCAAACAGCTTTTGCCTACTATTAAAAAAATAGGGGCTAAATTTATCTCTGTTTTAGGAAATATTAATTCTACGATAGCACAATACAGCGATGTTGTTCTTGACGCAAGCGTATCTATGGAAGCATGCACGCTCGGATTAGCGCCTACATCCAGCACAACCGCAGCTTTAGTCATAGGAGACGCTCTGGCAATATGCACATATGAACAAAAAGGATTCAGTATAGAAGATTTTGCGTTTTATCATCCTGCCGGATTGCTCGGCAAAAGGCTCCTGAAAGTTGAAGATATTATGCGGACAAACGATAAAAACGCTGTTGTTAAAGAAAACACTACTGTTCAGGAAACTTTAATCGCAATAACAAAAGCCCATGCCGGCGCGGCTCTAATTATTGACAACAATGAAAAATTAACCGGATTTTTTACGGATGGAGATTTTCGCAGAGCAATTGAAAATGGCACAGACATATTAAAAAAACCTGTCAGTATGTTTATGGCAAAAAATCCTTACTGCATACAACCTGACTGCCTTGCTATGGAAGCGTTAAAAATCATTAAGGAAAAAAAGTTTGACGAAATGCCTGTAATTGATGGCGACGGACTTCTTCTCGGCCTTATCGATGAAGGCGATTTACTGGGATTGTAAACGGAGGTTAATTAATGAAAGTTTTGTATGTCCCTAACTGGTCAAAAAGTAATCCATATTTAAACCTTTTAACCGGGTCCCTAAAGAAAAAAGGTATAGAACCCGCTTTTGGCGTAATGAATGTGCCTTTTGCGATATTAAAATCCATAAAATATAACTGGAAACCAAATATTTTACATATCCACTGGCCTGACCCTTATCTTTTACGAAATAGCATAATAGGAAGACAACAAGTATTATTTAACGGAATTAGTTTTATTTCGGAACTTATTATTGCAAGACTTTTAGGAATAAAAATTGTATGGACTGTTCACGAACTAACAAGAAATGATTCAGGATATAAACGATGGCAAATATTTTTTTACAGAATTATGGCGAAATTAACAAATAAAATAGTTTTTCATTCTAATTGGGCACGTGATGAGCTTAAAAAAGTTTATAATTACACCAATGATTCTAAATTTAATGTTATATCTCATGGTAATTATAATTCCGTTTATGAAAATAAAGTAACAAGAGAACAGGCAAGAAAATATCTCAATGTTGATGAACACGATAAAGTATTTTTATTTTTCGGCACTATAAGGCCTTTTAAAGGTATAAATTTACTTATTGAAAATTTCATAAAATTGCCTGATAAAAAGTCAAAATTATTTATTGTAGGTTCTCCGATTTGTGAGGAGACTAAAAAGTATGCAAAAAAGCTGGAAGAAAAATATAGTAATACGAAAAATATCATTTTTTTTCTCAAATATATTGAGGAACACAAAATACAGTATTTTATGAATATGGCTGATTTTATAGTTTTACCGTATAAACATATATTTTCATCAGGCTGCATAATGTTGGCTTTGGCTTTTGGAAGAGGTATTATTGTGCCGTCAATTGATTCTATTCCCGAAATTATCGGAGGTACGCAAAATATATTGTATGACCCATATTCAGAAAACGGTTTATTAAATGCCCTAAAACAAGCTCTGAATACCGACAGTATCAAACTGGGTGAAAAAATTTTTAAATTAGGATTACAGGAAAAATATAAATGGTCTTATAGTGCCGAACAATACAAAAAAATCTATATGCAGTGCTGTCGTTAAAGGTATTTAAATTGAAGACATTAAAAAAATATACTTCTAAATTTTTAAACCGAATAAAAAATACTATAAATAATTATACCGTAATAAAACAGTTTGTCTATTCCTGTCTTCGCCGGAAAAAATATTTTTTTATAATAACTTATGTCCATAATGCTGAAAATACTATTGAGAATTGTCTCCAGTCGGTTTATGAACAGGATTATAATTGCTATAACCATTTTATCATAAATGATGCTTCTGACGATTTTACCGCTGAAATTATCGAAAAATGGATAAAAAATCATCATAATCATAAAGTTGTATATCGTCTAAACGATACCAAAAAAGGGTATGGGCAATGTTGCGTTGATTATTTTGCTTATGCGATAGCTTCGGCAATTATTATAGAATTAAACCACAAGATACGAATTAAAGAAAAAGATTATTTGTCATGTTTAAATAAAGTGTATTTTGATCGTGATGTTCTTATGACTTACACGATGTTCAAATACAAACAGGTTCATAAAACACATTTGCTCCAAAAATTTGAGAGCGCTATACTGGATAAAAAACTGTTTCGCGACAGTATGTGGGTAACGGAATATTTATATAGTTTCAGAAAAAAACTATTCTGCTTCATAAAAGAGGAAAGTCTGATAGACCAGCAAACAGGCAAATATCACGATAAATTTTGGAGGTTATCATATATATTGCCACTGCTCGAAATTGCTGCTGACCGTTTACGGTATATTGATAAAAATATTTATTTAGATGAAAAAGAAGATTATTTCCGTAAAATTGATACAAAACATACCGAGTATAAACAAATTATAAATAATATTCCTAAACATTCTCCGATAAACAATCTGGATAAATCTGATATCGGATACATATGTGGGCATCATCCATATGCAGATAGGTTTATTTATGGCTTAATGAGTAATTTTGGTCTTAATATGAGGTTGTTGCAAAAGTATAGGGAAAATTTCTAAATTT
>JAGGZS010000203.1 GCA_021161885.1 bacterium | reverse complement strand
CTTATATCGTTGTTGTGATAAAAATGAACTGCAGAATCTCTTATCTTTATAATTTCGTATAAATTATTCTTGATAGTTGGGTCAATTGATAATTCCTTCAACAACTGTCCGATAGATTTTGTTATATTTTGTCCCGAACTTCTTTTCCTTTTGGGAGCTCCTGTTGTTTTTTCTATTTTGTAAAGATTTATCGGGTTGTCTTGGTTATCCTTAAGGACTTTGGCTTTAAGGAGTAATTCCCAACCATTAATTAATAAAATTACGAACACTTCATTCCTATACTTAAAATCTGGTTTATTATATATCTCAATAGCAGATAAAATTGCTGCTAATGAATTTTCCATAAGCTGTGTATTTATTGTTTTTTTTTGTTCATTCACATTTCACCCTGATTTTTCCTGACATAAGACGCGGAAGAAGAGAATCTCGCATGGTTTTCAATGTAATATTTTGTTCAAAATTAGAATGTACTCTGATATTGATTAATTTAAGATATTTTTCAAATTTTCTAAGTATATTGTTTGTTGGAACGACAATTCTATTCATATATGCTATATTTCGATTTAGACCTGGTACTGCTGAATCAGCAGATACTAAATCTAAATTTTGTCTTTGTAAATCGAAGAATAAATAATGCAGACTCTCAATAACTCCGGCAGGAACCACATAAAAAGTAGTATCTATCGGGAAAAAATCTGTATGAATCCATGTAACTATTCCGGGATTACCTTTTCTTCCTACAATAATTCCCGGTCCGTTAACCAGTTTTTCATTATGCCAGCCAATTTGCCCATTGGAACCATAAACAGGAACTTCTCCGAATTGACGATTATCTTTTTTAAGAGCCTTACCGTATTCTAAGGATAAAACTTCTCCAATATTACTTACATTCCACCCCTTGGGTATCTCTCCCAATTCTGACTCTACCATAGCACCGCCGGAGGATTTATAGGGATTGCCGTTTTTATCGGGGAACTCGAAATCCACAAACCATTTCTTAAACAACGCCTGACCGATCTCCTCAAGCGTCTTGTTCATCTGACGGTTTAACTCTATCTTTGAATCCAAATCAGATAAAATTTTAGCGATAGCTTTCTGCTCCAAAAGAGGGGGACATAAAACCGTTGTTTTCACCAGTTCAGATTGTCTTATGCCTAAAACAGTAGTACCTGTTGCTCTTGAGCCCAATTCATGCTGATAAATATATGATTTTACAAAAAAATAAAAAAATTCAGGATATAATATATTTTTTTTAACTCGGATAGAGAATAATCGTTGACTAAGTACAATTTTTTCGCTCGAATTCCAAAATAATGCTTCACCTAAGGGGGCTTCTGAAGTTAAGATAATATCTCCCCATTGTATTTCATCCTTCATCCATTTATTATATAATGCAAAATCTACGCATCGGATAGCTTCTTCTTGAACAATTCTTCCATCTTTTATATTCTTTGCAGAAAGAGCACGATATCCTATATTGCTCCAATCTCCACCAAGTTTTTTTGGCGTTTTTCCTCTATAATCAATTATTAATTCGTTTAAATCTCCCAGAGACAATACTTCCCAATCTGCGGGGATCTTTCCTATTTCCGTATCCTTGAATTTTGCTTCACTCATAATTCTTTTCTCTGTTCGCCGACAATGACTACCGCATTAACCGCGTTAGATTCATGGGGCGCTGTTTTTTCATGCCGTCCGTAAAACCATTCCTGATGAGCATTAAGGGTTAAGGTTATTTCTTTTACGCAAACCACATCTGCGAACCCGCCTTCATAACCCGATAGTACAATCGGCGAATCAGGCGGTGAATATTTTAATTTCTCGATTAAATCGATGACTTTCATCCTTTACGCCTCAAGTTTTATTTTTGTTATCATTTTTTATCGTTTTTACATTTTTAGCGATTTTTTTACCTTCGGATATAAGTTTTCGTTGTAATTTTTTTATATCTTCCTCCGGTGGTAAAGCTTCGGGTATTATACCGCTTTTTCCCAGCAAATTTCTTACATCTTCATTATTTTTTATGTGTTCGTTAGTAATAGCGAATTCTCCGTGTAAATCGTTCTTTTTTGTGTTGAAACCAGTAATTTCCGCCGCAAAATCTTTGGCTTTAATGGTTATGGTCGGTAAAAAATCAGCCAGTGGCCGTTTTTCCGGTATACCAAGTTTCTTTTTCATTTTTAAAGTGGTATACCCTCCGAAAAGCGCACGGTCTCCTTTGCTACGTAACCGCGCAAACCCTTTGCCGTCAACCCCTCTTTCATAAACAACTCCGGAAAGTTCAGATTCGGTATCAGCAAGTTTTTCACGCGCCTTTATCCGCTCAACCAATGCTATGCGTTCTTCCAATAACTCCAGCCGTCGGGTTTGAATTGCGAAATAGCTTTGAGCAAAAGCGATTTGCTCTTTGCGAGGATCTCCGTTTTGAGCGATTAGGTAGCAGGCATAGCGGGTTAGCATGATATCGTCGATCTGCCGTTCTGTTCCAGAACCAATTTTAACCATTTTGCTGACGTCAGCAAAATGGTCGGGAACGGCCTGGCCAGCATTCAAACAAGCCGTTTTTGCTTTATCAATAACTTGCAGAAAATTACGCCACTGAGTGTAATTCAAAAGCCTTTGGACATCACGCGCCATCCAATACTCAACGCCATTCTGGATATAAGCTGAATCTTCAAATGTTTTGTTTAATTGAATAATTATTTCTTTTTTCATTGGCATACTCTCAATTTATATTTCATACCCCAATCCTTTAAGGTTTTTCTTTATTTCATCGTCAAGTTTGTTTGCTTTTTTCATCTGTTGAGAAAGTTCAGATGTTAACCGTTTCATTTTTTCCTCGAATACCTCATCGTCTTCTTCTATTTCCTCAATACCAACATATCTTCCCGGGGTTAATATATGATCGTGTTTTCTTACTTCCTCAAGAGAAACCGCTTTACAAAATCCTTTCATGTCTTCATAAGTTCCGCCTTCGCCTCGCCACGCATGATAGGTATCAGATATTTTGCTGATTTCTTCATCTTTGAGTTCACGGTGTCTTCGGTCTATCATTCTGCCCATATTCCGGGCATCAATAAACAGTATCTCGCCTCGCCGATCCCTGAATTTATGATTTTCCTTATTCCGCGCCACAAACCAAAGACAAGCGGGAATCATGGTATTGAAAAATAACTGTGAAGGCAAAGCAACCATGCAATCGACCCTATCAGCTTCGATAATGTTTTTCCTGATATCGCCTTCGCCTGACGTATTAGACGACATAGAACCATTAGCCAACACAAACCCAGCTATACCTATAGGCGACAAGTGAGATATAAAATGTTGAACCCATGCGAAATTAGCATTGTTCTTAGGCGGCACACCGAACTGCCAGCGTGGGTCATCGCGCAACATTTCGCCTCGCCAGTCGCTGTCGTTGAACGGTGGATTGGCAAGGATGAAATCCGCTTTCAGGTCGGGGTGTGCGTCTTTAAGAAAACTTCCTTCGTTATTCCAAGCTATGTTCGCCTCGATTTGACGGATGGCAAGGTTCATTTTACATAACCGGTATGTGGTCTGATTGGATTCCTGACCGTAAATAGAGATATCTCCAAGCTGTCCGCCATGCGCTTTAACGAACTTCTCGCTATGGACAAACATTCCGCCGGAACCACAGCAAGGATCGTATACCCTGCCGGTATAAGGTTCTATCATTTCCACAAGCAATTTAACGATACATTGCGGAGTATAAAACTGACCGCCGCTTTTCCCCTCGGCATCAGCAAACTGTCCGAGAAAATATTCGTATACTTTACCGAGTAAATCTTTATCACGGTTTTCCGGGTTACCCAGCCCAATGGTTCCGATTAAGTCGATCAATTCACCAAGCCGCTGTTTATCCAATCCCGGACGGGCGTAGTTTTTCTGTAATACACCTTTCAATGTTGGGTTATCGCGTTCTATTGCGTCCATAGCGTCATCTATTAATTTCCCTATGGTAGGTTGTTTCGCGTTTCTCTGAATATAATCCCATCGGGCGGCAGGCGGCACCCAGAAAACGTTGCGCATTTTGTATTCGTCGATATCTTCCTGCTCGGCGAGAGGGTCTATTTTGAGAGTATTAAATAATTCAATAAAAACGTCCGATATGTATTTCAAAAAAATAAGTCCCAGAACCACATGTTTATATTCCGCGGCATCCATGTTATTTCTGAGTTTATCAGCGGTTTTCCAGAGTTTCTGCTCAAACTCTCGATTAGATTCGCCGGTGGTTCTTGTTTTAACCATATAAAACTCCGTTATTTTATTATTTCCCAGTTATTAAAAAAATATGTGACGTCGTAGTTCATGTTGCCAAGATATATTTTATTATCGCAAATTTTAATATTGATCCGATAATGAACCTCAATAGCTGCTTTTTTGAATGTGTTCATAATCAACCCGCAAGATATGTGTATTATGTTTTTCATGGATGACAAAATATTATAGCACAAACAGTTTGTTTATAAAAACAAAAAACCTCCGCTAAGTTCATCTTGTCAACTTAACGAAGGTTTTACTTATTTTTACGTCCGGGATTTAATCCTTCTAACTCGGGACGATACTATCTTATCT
>JAGGZS010000027.1 GCA_021161885.1 bacterium | reverse complement strand
TTTCTTTATTAAGCCCTTTATACTTCTTATATTCTGAAGGAGTCATCCCAAACGATGCTTTTGAGATTTCCGCTGTTAAAATAGCGTACTCATCCTGTGTTAAAACTCCTCTTTTTTGCCATTCATCTGTTAAATCCTGCCTGACTGCTATGCCTCTTAACCTTTTATCAATCCATGATTTTGAATAGCCCTTTTTTTCATAAATCTCTTTCATTCGTTCTTGAGCAAGTTCAGGATTCTCAATCTCATCAATTCGTTCTTTTCC
This sequence comes from bacterium, assembly GCA_021161885.1. Classification (GTDB taxonomy): domain Bacteria; phylum Auribacterota; class Auribacteria; order Auribacterales; family Auribacteraceae; genus JAGGZS01. The sequence goes on along the minus strand of JAGGZS010000027.1, from coordinate 5,440 downwards.
GACACGCGCTAACCAGCGTTTAAAAGGTTCTGCTTTTTTGGAAGGAATCGACTGAATAATACGAAATACTCCTTCAATATTAGCGCAATTCATCTTACGTTTTTTGCCATCATCAGCTATCAATGCAAGGGGGGTACAAATTGTACCCCAGTTGAGATTAAGTTCATTGTCTCTGTTTCGTATTTTTTTTATATATTGTTTTGGATCAGAGGATTCTGTTAATACTTCTACAATATCATTAATAGCAAAATACCATTGTCCATTATGAAAAGTCCTTCTTACAGACTTGCCTTTAAAGATAATAATCTCATTATTCATTTTCAAATCACCTTCCTACACTAACCTATTTTCAAAAAGCGGGATTCAAGTTAATTTTATTCCTTGCAATTCTGGATATAAATCATTCCATTCGGGATTGAATTTTTCAATTAACTCTATTTTCCATTCGCGTTTCCACTTTTTAAGACATTTTTCCCGATGAATAGCTGTATTGACATCAGTTGTATTTTCATAATAAACCAGTTTTTTTATTCCGTACTTTTTGGTAAAACTACTTACAGATCCTTGTTTATGTTCATATATTCTTCGTAACAGATCATTTGTAACGCCTATATACAGTGTCCCGTTTTTTTTGCTTGCTAATATATAGATATAATACTCTTTCACATAGCTACCTATCTTCTATGTCATTCACACCCTATTTATGTCTTTCCCGCTCCACCTATGTCATTCCCGCTCCACCTATGTCATTCCCGCTCCACCTATGTCATTCCCGCTCCACCTATGTCATTCCCGCGAAAGCGGGAATCTACCACCTTCACCGTATGGATTCCTGATCAGGTCAGGAATGACAAATATTCGTTACTTCACAAGGTTGCCTTCAATTTTCCTTATCACGCCTGCTTTCAATATCTTACATGCCTTCATTCTTGCTCTGCTTTTTCCCCGCTCTCTCATGACCTGCACATCTTAAATGTCATGCCCGCTCCACCTATGTCTTTCCCGCTCTACTTATGTCATGCCCGCGAAAGCGGGAATCCACCACCTTCACCGTATGGATTCCTGATCAGGTCAGGAATGACAAATATTCGTTACCTCACAAGGTTGCCTTCAAAAGCAGATTTCAAAATGGACTTTCTTAACTTCTCAGCTTTAATAAGAGCATTATCAATCGTTTTCTCAACCTTATCGATTACAGAAAATCGGGATTCGATTTCGGAAACTATCTGTTTTTGATTATCTATTTCTTTGGGATATATAACACAAATCCTTTCTAAATCTTCTCTTCTTAAGCTAGGAACAGCCGTAGATGTGTTCTTAAAATTTTGAGATATTAAAAAATAGTACAAATATTCAATATCAATTGAAATATCCTTTAAATAATACACTGTATCTATAGGCCATGATTTTTTTTTAGTTAAAAATACATTTCCGATAGAACCTTTTCTAGCGATAATAATGGAAGGGCACTCTATTAAACTTGCATCATGGAAACCAACAACACCACCTGAACCATACACAGGAATAGTTCCGCAACTTTTCCTTTCCCTTTTTGGCAAGCCTTTTCCGTATACAACCTTTACCATGTCAACAATAAGTGCTTTATGGTATTTGGCATCAACCAACTTACCTTCAAATGCGGATTTAAGCACACTTTTTCTGTATAGATCGAGTTTTCGTTTTACAGATTTTAATGCTTTAACCGAAGCATCCAGACGTGTGAACTGTGTCTCTATCGCTTCAGATATTTTTCTTTGAAGACCAATTTCAGGTACAGGAATTTGATATTCTTCCAACACCCTTTTAGGGACTCTTTTTTGTCCAGCAGTCCCTGTCATTTGAGATTTTGCAATATTTTTAAAGTCATCTTTACTGATTGCATAAAACACCCATTTTGAAATAACTTTTTCTAAGGGACGTAAAACATGAAACTCTGTACTTCCAAAACCAATGTTATTTTTTAAATCTCTAGCAATAGCTCTTTTACCGTTCTCAAAACACGGTGTGATTTTTGCGATTAAAACGTCTTGATTATGAAAATAAGTATAACCCTTTTTTACCTGCCGTAATTTTCTTATCTCTTTAGATATAATATACCCTTGGGCTGAGACAGCGGTCATCGGCAGAAAAGACACTTCTGTTTCTTCATGTATGTCTGAAACTTCCTTCTTACCTGGATTTATTATGCAGACTTTTGATAATCTATACTTTTTCCACTTCTCAGCCATCTTAAGCACTCAACTCCTCACACAAATCTTTTAAAACCGAATCAAACTTATCGCCAAACACAGATAGTGCTTTGCCGATTCCACCCATCTGATCAAACGGAGCGTATTCAAAATCCTCGTTACTGAACTCAACAGAATCGGCTATATGGTTTTTCATTTTCTCAAGCCAGTTAAGTTGTTCTTGTGTGAACGAAACGCCCATTGCTCTTTGTTTAGATAACCATTTCGCAAACCGTTTATCTATTGTATCCATGAAAGGTTCAAGCTCATTTACCTCACCTATCTCAAATTTCAGGAGAGAAACAAAATCAGCAACTTTATTTGTAGATAAACCATGTACTTTTGAACCTTCAAGCTGTTTGTATGCCTGCCATATTTTAGAAGGGCTCAAACTGTACGGCGGAGTTTTAATTTTCTCTGACAACTCTTTTAAATCACGCCATTTTAATTTTTTGTGAGAATAAAGGACTTGCAATGCGTCAAGTTCGTCTTTGTTTTTCTCTATAAAATCTTTGAATGATTTAACAACATTTTTAGCTTTTTGTGTGGAAATAGGTGAATACCCTGCATATTCAACTTCGTCGACTGATACAGTATCGATTATCTGTTCTGTTTCGGCTTTAAGTTCCGGCAAACGTTCCATCAGTTTACCGTTACCGATAAATCCCTTAACTGCCTCAATCATTTTTTTATTGCACAGTTCGTCAACTTCTTTTTTAGTCGGTTTATATTCATTATAATCGGTACTTTTCTGTTTACTGATTTCTATGTATGCTTTATCTTCATCAATGGCTACGATAAAATCACGGGCAAAATCGCTTAGTTTTTTTCCATCAGACAGTTTCAGCACTTCTTGATTTTGTTGTTCGGTTAGTTTTTTCTCTAACCGTACTAATCTTGAAGCAATAGACGACAGTTTTTCTTTTGTCGGTTTACCAAACCGTATTGATTTGAGCAACTTTTCAAACGATATAGATGGTTTTTGGTCAAGGGGTCGTGTATCGTTAAGTTCATCTATATCCGTTACGCCGACAGCATCAACAATAACAAATTTTTCTTTTGCTAGGGCATCAGGGGTAACAGCCATAAAATCGTCGTTACGCATTACCCGCACACCACGACCTTTCATTTGCTCAAAATAGTTCCTGCTTCTGACAACTCGCATAAAGAAAACGATTTCAAGCGGTTTGATATCTGTACCTGTTGCGATCATATCAACTGTAACAGCGATACGTGGATAAAAATCGTTTCTGAACTGTCTTATTAAGTTTTCAGGTTTCTCGCCTTCGGTTTTATATGTAATCTTCACTGCAAAATCGTTTCCTTCGTCAAACTCTTCCCTGATTATTTGCACTATTTCTTCAGCGTGGTTGTCATCCTTGGCATAGACCAATGTTTTTGGGACATGCTTTCTGCCGGGGAAAATATCGGTTAATACTCGTTCCTTAAACAATCTGATTACAGTTCGTATCTGATCTTTTGAGACAACGTCTCTATCAAGTTGAGATGCGGTATAAACTACTTCATCATCAAGAAGTTCCCATTTTTTTCTACGGGTGCGTTTATCTCGTTTCTGAACCGTCTCGCCCTTAGGGATAATTGAGCCGTCATTAGTAATTTTTGTGCGGATATCATAAACGGAAAAATCAACATTGATATTGTCTGTTACAGCTTCTTCGTGTGAATATTCCATAACGAGGTTTTTATTAAAAAATCCGATTGTGCTTTTAGATGGTGTAGCGGTAAGCCCGATCAAGAACGAGTCGAAATAATCCAGCACCTGTTTCCAGAGGTTATAGATAGACCGATGACATTCGTCAATTATGATAAAATCAAATTCTTCAATAGGAATATTTTTGTTGTATTCAACAGGGGCGGGTTCAAGCGAAAAATCATCTTCAAACCCTGATTTTTGTTCGCATTCGGTATCAAGCTGTTTTTCGCCTTTTAGCATTGAATAGACACGTTGAATTGTGGAGATACATACTCTGCTGACATCATCGACAACATTACTCTGCAAATGCTGAACGTTATAAAGTTCGGTAAATTTTCTACCGTCTTTAGGAACAATAAAATTCTGAAATTCCTGAAAAGTCTGGGTTCCAAGATTACCTCTATCGACCAAAAATAAAACCTTTTTTGCTTTTGCTTCCTTTATCAATCGATAACAGATATTTACGGCGGTGAATGTCTTTCCTGATCCTGTAGCCATCTGGATTAAAGCTCTGGGTTTTGCACCGGCTAATGATTCTTCAAGATTACATATTGCTTTTTTCTGAACAGACCATAATATTGGATTATCCAAAATTGACATATGTGCAAGACGTTTGCGCAGGGTATTTTTATTATCTTTAATCCATGTTTCCAGCGTATCCGGTTGATGAAAATGAAATACTTCACGGCTTCTGGGTTTGGGATCCCAGAGGTTCGTAAACCTTGTTTCTGAGCCGGATGATTCATATACAAATGGCAACGGTAAATCTGCATAGCTGAAATCTTCTGGAAAACCTTTAGCGTACCTGTTGGATTGAGGTTCTTTGCCTACAAGCGTCTCGCCTTCTTTTTTAGCTTCAATAATACCAACAGCTTCGCCATTAACGAACAGTACATAATCAGCTTCGCCGACACCTTTTCCCATCTGAAAATATTCAACAGCTATTCCTTTGGAACAGAATACGTTGGCATTTCTGTAATGTTGCACAACCCATCCTGCCGATTTTAGCATTGGATTGATAATGTCATGTCGTGTTTGGTCTTCTGGTCTTCTGTTTTCGTATGGCATAAAAAACGCTCTTTCGATTTATAAACTTAAAGATTACACCTTGATTTAATAAAATTTTCTAAATCTTCCGGATTAATCCGCCATTTTCCGATTTTTACCGCTCTTAGTTCCTTAGCGTTGATGAGATATCTGACAGCTTCCTCGGATATGTCCAGTTTATGCAATACTTCCCGCACTGTCAGGTAATTTCTGATTTCCATCATAACCAACATCCTATATTTTAATCCTGATTATCCCCAATTAACCCATATTTTACTTTAAACAAAAAAACCATTCAACAGAAAGTACAATATTTGTTTACGATATGATGTCAATTTACAATGTATTAGCAATACTTATCGATATATATCAACTTAATGACAAACGAGATACAAAATCAAACCTGATTCCTTAGGGTAACACCTTAGGTAACAGGCGAGCGACCGAAGGG
>JAGGZS010000334.1 GCA_021161885.1 bacterium | reverse complement strand
ATTAAATTTAAAATTCCGGCTGTAATCAAATGAAGGATTATTATAATTGAGCATAACGTTTTCGCGCAGTAAATGAGAAGGATGGTCTTGGAAAGGTATATACTGAAAATGCCAGATTAAAAAAATATTAATAACAACAATAACTGCCGCGACAACATATAACGAAATACTCAGGTATTTAGAATCTGCCAAAATTTCCAAAAAATTTTTTATTCTGCGTATCATCTTAAAATATCCGGCAAATATTTAATTAAATCAGAAGCTATTAACGAGCGTTCACCGCGGAACCGAGCTATATAATCAGCGGTTTTGCCGTGCAGATAAACCCCGCAGCAAGCCGCATCTGCCTGGCTCATTCCCTGCGCTAAAAAAGAACCTATCATTCCGGCAAGCACATCGCCGGAACCGGCGGTTGCCAATCCTGAATTACCGGTCGGATTTAAATATGTAAATGAGCCGGGTACGGATACCAACGTATATTTGCCTTTAAGGACAGTGATTACATTGAATTTTTTCGATGCTGATTTTACATACTTATATCTATCAGACTGAATTTTTTTCGTAGATACCCCAAGCAGCCGCGATAACTCGCCCGGATGCGGAGTTATTATAATAGGTATCGATGCTTGAACTAAAACATTAAGTTTACATTCCGCTAAAGCGTTTAAAGCGTCGGCATCTATGATAAGCGGGCACGGGCTGCGCCTTATTATATCAATAACTAATTCCGTAGTCCGCTGATGCCTGCCAAGACCGGGTCCAAGAAGTATCGCTTTGCAGTTACGATCTTTTGTTACGGCTAAAATTTTAGCGACAGCGTTTTTATCGATAGTGCAGCTGTCTGTTTCCGGCAAAGGGATAGTGATTATTTCCCGAAGCGCGGTTTCAAAAATAAAGTTCAAGCTCTCTGCGCATCCGAGGCTCACCATACCGCATCCTGCCCTTAAAGCTGTCTCACAGGCTAACATTCCCGCTCCGGTTAATCCTAAAGACCCGGCTGCGACAAAAAGATGCCCAAAAGTCATTTTATGTGAATCAGGTTCACGTTTAGGAAACATTTTTTTTAAGTCTTTAAATTGAAGATAAAATAAATCCGTTTCAATCTGCCGTACAGCTTCCTCTGGCAACCCAATATCAACAACCTTTAATTTCCCAGTATATTTCGGGCCGTCGTTAAACAAAAGTCCCCTTTTAGGCAATCCGAATGTAACTGTGCAGTCAGCCTTAACAGCCATTTTTTCAACAACGCCGGAAGTTCCGTTCACGCCCGAAGGAATATCAATGGAGAGAACTGGTTTATCAAATCCGTTAATAAAAAAAATCGCCTCAGCGCAATGTCCTTTGGGGACTCCTTTAATGCCAGTCCCGAAAATGCCGTCAACCAGTAAATGAGCGTCCTCAACAACTTTTTTGCACGCAAGCAATTTTTCTAATGATTCGGCATGAATTAATGTTTGAGGATATAACCCGGCAAGCCGTTTAAAATTTAAAGCGACGTCTCCCTTAAAACAATCAGGTTCATAAAGAAGAAGAACTTTTGTGTCGATATTATGTTCCATAAGGTATCTCGCGGCAACAAAAGAATCACCTCCGTTGTTTCCTTTGCCCGAGAATACAACGACTTTGCTTCTGCCCGATTTCTTGGCGAGAAAAGATACCGCCGCGTCAGCGGCAATTCTGCCCGCGGTTTCCATTAACTGTTCGCCGGAAACATCCATTTTTTCAATGGCGTATTTATCAATATTTGCCATTTGATCGGAAGTTACGATTTTCACGAGTATTTCTCCAGAATTTGTTTCATATCCATGACCGCCTGTGATAACCCCACAAAAACCGACCTGCTTATGATACTGTGCCCGATATTCAGTTCTTCAAGATAAGGCAGTTTGCAAACAGCCTGAACATTCTTATAAGTTAAACCGTGTCCGGCGTTCACGCGCAGCCCGATTTTATGGGATAACTCGCAAACGCTAACTAATTTATTTAATTCATTGTCAACGTCTTCTTCGCTCAGGGCGTTAGCATATGTTCCGGTATGAAACTCCACAAACTCAGCCCCTACTTTCTGTGAAGCCTCTATTTGATCATTTTGCGGATCAATAAACATACTGGTTTTAATGTCTAATTTTTTAAATTTTTTTACAGATTGTTTCAAAGATTCAAAATGATTAACCACATCAAGACCGCCTTCTGTAGTAACTTCCTCCCTTTTTTCAGGCACTAAAGTAACTTGATCGGGCTTTACACCGCAAGCGATATCAACTATTTGAGGGGAATTGCCCATTTCAAGATTTAATTTCACCTGAACCGTTTGCCTTAAAAGAGTTACATCCCTATCCTGAATATGGCGCCTGTCTTCCCGTAAATGAACTGTGATACAATCGGCTCCCGCCAATTCGGCTATGGACGCGCCCCATACGGGATCGGGTTCGTAAGTGCGGCGCGCCTGACGCAATGTAGCGATATGATCAATATTTACACCTAACTTAATCATCTAACCAAGACTCCTATGTTCAAATAAAAACAAAAAACCAATTGGGTTTTATAAAGCATAGAGTATAAAAAGGCTCTTATGGTTTAGCTTCTATGGTAACTTCAATACTTGACGGGGTTATGCTTTTAACTTTAAGACCGTCAAGAAGCAGCCTGTCCGGAATTCTATATGCTAACGGTAATTGATATACTCCGGCATCTAAGTTCTGTATATCCAAAAAAATATTTATTTCCTGAACATTTAAAGTATCTAAAATTTCACGTTTGCCGACCAATTTCACTTCAGCTTCTGTTTCTTCAATAATCACGTTAAAAGGAGATTTGACAGGCTGTAATATTCCAATGGGAATATTAGAGATTGTCCGTTCTGAAGTTTCCTCATTTATCTGCACCCACACTTGCACGTATTTATCCTTGTTTAAAAACATTTCAGGCACAAATTCCTGAAGATAAACTCTGGCGAATTTTTTACTTTCAACAAGACCCTCTATATTAATAGGCTGGGTATTGACTTCCTCTAAATTCTTTAATTTTTGTTCCGGTCCTTTAAGCAAAACTTTCTGGGGGTTGACAACATATTTGCCAGTATAGACATATCCATTTGCCGGTTTTCCGCGGATTACAGCATTCACCTCAAAATATTTTTCAATAATTTTATCGATATTTAACGTTACCCGTCTTGGAAATATTCGTTCAATAGCTACATGGTTAGGCACTATAACGGTTATATCCTGCACAGGTATAATAATATTGCCCGGTTCAGTTACATCGCGAATATCTTTTTCCACTTTTATATCCTGCATAGATAAATTAGATATAATTCCTGAAGGCCCTTTAACAGTAACATTAATAAACTCCACACTCTGGCTTAAAATTATCATATCCTTATAATGCATTAAATCTAAAGGGACTTTAAAAGTTTTTGTTTCGCTTACAATATCGGATATATACATCCATACAGCGATGGAGCAAAAAACCGCTATAATTTTCAGTATAAAATTTTTAATTTTTTTATTCATACCAGCTTACATACTTTTTTGTGAGGGGTTATATATAGTCCTTAACTTTTCTTTTATTCTCGCGGCTCCCACATCGCGGATAATGTTGCCGTTTTCCGCGATAGAGACCGTTCCTGTTTCCTCAGATATAACGATTATTAAAGCGTCCGTTTCCTCGCTCAGCCCCACGGAAGCTCTGTGCCTTGTGCCTAACGACTTACTTAACTGATGATACTGGGACAACGGCAGTAAACATGATGACGCCGACAACCTGTCCCGTTCTATTATAACTGCCCCGTCATGCAAAGGGCTGGAGGGCATAAAAATGGATATAATAAGCTCTTTAGTTATGAGAGCGTCAAGAATAATGCCCGTGTTTATATAATTTTTCAAACCTATTTCCTGTTCAAATACAATAATGGCTCCTATTTTTTTTTCGGATAACGTCATCACTGCATCGGCTACTATCTCGGGAATTTGTTTATCTTCGCTTAACGAGATAAAAAAAGGATTTCTGCCCAACCGCGCAAGACCGCGCCTTAATTCCGGCTGAAAAATAATTATTAACGATATAATAGCGATAGGCATAAACATAGTAAGAAGCCAGTTTAACACAACCAGGTCAAGTTTCTGGGAAACCATAAAAAGTATAATAAGCAGAAACACGCCCTTAAGTACCTGAACAGCACGTGTTCCTTTTATGAAAAGCAGTATATAATAGACGAACATCGTCAGTATCATTATTTCAATAACCGCTTTCCAGTTATCTCTGATAAAGTTATATAAAAACTCGTATATTACGTCCATTTATAATTTTACCGTTTTTTCCCTTTTTAAAAACGCCCCTGTTGTTTTTATTACTGTTTTCATTTCCTCTACGTTATGCACTCTAAAAATATTTATGCCCTGCGTCATTGCGTATGCCACGGCAGCGGCTGTTCCGAAAACACGGTTATTAGGCGAATCTCTATCCTCGAGTATCTCGCCTATATATCGTTTATTTGAAGGACCTAATAAAACAGGCGGCCCCAACTTTTTAAATTCCCCGCATCTATATATTATATCAAGATTATGCCCTAAATTTTTACCAAACCCTATTCCAGGGTCAAGAATAATCTTACTCTTTTCTATACCGTTTGATACAGAAAAATCAATGCGTTCTTTAAAAAAACCGTTGATTTCGTCAATTATATTTTTTTTATAACACGGATTAACCTGCATTGCAGCCGGAGTTCCCTGCATATGCATAAGTATAACATAAGCCCCCGTTTGCCTTACAATCTTTACCATATTAGGATCAAAGCGCAAGGCCGATATATCGTTTATAATATGCGCCCCGGCGGATAAAGCTTTATCCGCGACTTGAGCTTTTGTCGTATCAATAGAAATAAGGACATTTTTGAATTTAACCAATTCTTTAATGACCGGTAAAACCCTGCCGCATTCGGTCTGGGCGTCTATTGCCGCTGAGCCTGGTCTTGATGATTCACCGCCAACGTCTATTATATCAACTCCGGCTTCAATCATATTGTGGGCATGTTTTAAGGCTTTGTCGATTGAATAATATTTACCGCCGTCATAAAAGGAATCAGGGGTAATATTCAATATACCCATTAACAGAGTTTTATCATATTCTATGGGTATCATCTGTTAACATTCCTTTACTGTGCTGAACTTATAGAGTTTACAATTTTCCCTATTTCTTCGGCGCCAAGAACTTCTTTTTCAAACAAGCTGTCGGCTATTTGAGTTAAAACATCTTTATTTTTGCCAATTATATCTTTGGCGTTCTGATAACACAAATCTATTATCTTTTTGATTTCATTATCAATTTTCTGCACTGTCAAATCGCTGAAAACCATATTATTACTTACAGCTGCATCGTCATTAAAGTCATATTGTATAGGTCCTATTGTCTCGCTCATTCCCCATTGGCAGACCATAAAACGGGCTAATCTTGTGGCATTTTGAATATCATTGCCTGCTCCTGTGGATACATCGTTAAACACAATCTCTTCAGCGGCTCTACCTGCCATCAAACAGGTTATTTCCTGAAAAATCTGTTTTTTTGTTTTATTTAAAGTCTCGTTTTGAGGCAGCTGCATTGTAGCGCCTAAATAAGCCGAACCGCGTGGAATAATACTTACTTTATAAAGTTTACGAGGATTTTCAAGATACAGCACAAGAGCATGCCCAGCTTCATGGTAAGCGTTAATTTTACGGCCTTCATTAGCGAGTACTCTTGTTTTGCGTTCCCTGCCCCACTTAACTTTATCGCGGGATTCTTCAAGCTCAGCCATACCAACCGCGTTACTGTTGTTACGCACGGCAAGCAGTGCGGCTTCATTAACAAGATTCGCCAAATCCGCGCCTGAAAATCCGGCGGAAACTCTGGCTATTTTCTCAAGTTCCACGTCATTTGATAAAACAATTTTTTTTGTATGAACCTTCAAAATCCCCAGCCGTTCGTGTAAGTCGGGTAAATCCAGAACGACCTGCCTGTCGAATCTTCCCGGACGAAGCAAAGCGGGGTCTAAGACATCAGGGCGATTAGTCGCTGCAATAATAATAACGCTTTGTTCAGTAGTAAACCCGTCCATTTCAACAAGCAGAGCGTTAAGGGTATGTTCACGTTCATCATTAGCCGCGTTTAAACTATCCGTACGCGAGCGTCCGACTGCGTCTATTTCATCAAGGAAAACAATACACGGGGCATTTTTTTTAGCCCGTTTAAATAAATCCCTGACTCTTGAAGCGCCTATACCCACATAAAGCTCTACAAAATCAGATCCGCTTATACTGAAAAAAGGCACATTTGCTTCACCGGCAATGGCTTTTGCGAGTAATGTTTTGCCCGTACCGGGAGCGCCCATAAGTATAACCCCTTTTGGAATTCGTCCACCTAGTTTCTGAAATTTTGCCGGATTAATTAAAAACTCGATTATCTCTCTTAATTCTTCTTTCGCTTCTTCAATACCGGCTATATCATTAAAAGTAACTTTTGTTTTACTGTTCATTCGTTTTGCCCTGCTTTTGGAAAAATGTTTCAAAGGTATGCCTGATGAACCTTTAAAATGATAAGACAGAAACACCCACATAACAATAATGCACAGGAAAACCGGAACTAAAGTAAGCAGAATGCTTGAGAAAACAACAACTGAATGCCGTACCCTGAAATCCGGCACATTTTTTCGCAATACCGCAAAAACGGATTGGTCTTCTATGGGTATGAGTAAATCAAAGTTCATCCCGTCTTTATAAGACGATATATAAGCGCCTTTTAGTCTTCGCCCGACAAGCAGGGCCCTGTCAACTTTACCGGCTACCGCCTCTTTATAAAATTGCGTATACGAAGGTCGATTGGTATGCAGTTTCTGGGTGTTCCAGAGCCTTACAAAAATAATGCAGAATACAATGACACTTCCCCATACAAACATCCACCGCTTTATATTACGGTTATATCGGCGAAAACTATGATTATAATCATTTTTTAATCTCATTACAAAACCCTTGGCTGCATAGATCAAATAAACCGGACATATTAGTTGAAAAAACGTATTAGTTATATGAGGCAAATATAATAT
>JAGGZS010000110.1 GCA_021161885.1 bacterium | reverse complement strand
GTTGCAAAACAGCAGAAAAATATTAAATTTCCTTTAATTTGAAAACAAAAAATTATAAAATGCTTTTTTTTAAAAAGTTATCACCGGAGGATATAAAAATGAAAATATTAATTGAAGATTTTAAAGCCATTTTTCAGCGCGATCCAGCGGCGCGCGGATTCTGGGGAGTACTTGAGGTAATATTAACTTACTCGGGCTTTCATGCTATTATCAGCCATAGGATATGTCATTTTCTGCACAAAAAACTATATATTCCGTTTCTGCCCCGTTTATTGTCGCAGACAACACGTTTTCTAACAGGCATAGAAATTCATCCTGGAGCAACCATTGGAAAAGGATTTTTTATTGACCACGGAATGGGTGTTGTAATAGGAGAAACGACTGTAATCGGCAATTATGTTACTTTATATCAAGGCGTGACACTCGGCGGCACAGGCAAAGAAACCGGCAAGCGCCATCCGACATTAAAAAATCATATAGTGGTAGGAGCGGGAGCAAAGGTTTTAGGAAATATTAAAATAGGCAATAAAGTCAGGATAGGCAGCGGATCAGTGGTGGTCAAATCGGTACCCGATGAATGCACAGTAGTGGGAATTCCCGCAGTGATTGTCAGGAAAGGCGGCGCCAAGATGCCTGAAATAAGTTTAGACCACGCTAATTTACCCGATCCGATAGCAGTTCGCCTTAGAAAAATTCAACAGGAAATAGATTGTATAGAAGACCATATTAAATGTTATAAAGAAGAATGCTCATTAAGAAAATCCGCGATAGAATTAATCGGCGAGAAAAAAAATGATGAAACGAGCTGAAATTATCGCTCAATAAATATACCGGAGTTTTATATGAATGACAACTCAGGCAAAATGACCGATTCCGTAGGTATCGTTAAAACCAAATGTTTTACATTCGCTAATCCGCCTGATGAAATGATGCTCAAATGCGGAAAAAAGTTGGGTCCTGTTACCTTGGCTTACGAAACATACGGCGCATTGTCGCCTGAAAAAGATAACGCCATACTCATATTCCACGCGCTTACCGGCGATTCTCACGCCGCGGGTTATCATTCTGAAAAAGACAGTAAACCCGGCTGGTGGGACACTATGGTAGGGCCGGGCAAAGCGTTTGACACAAATAAATATTTTATTATCTGCTCAAATTATCTTGGTGGATGCAAAGGGACTACCGGACCCGATGATATTAATCCGAAAACAAAAAAGAAATACGGTCTATCGTTTCCGGTAGTAACCATAACAGATATGGTAAAAGTGCAAAAAAAACTGATTGATCATCTTAAGATAAAAAAACTGCTTGCCGTAGCAGGCGGTTCAATGGGCGGTATGCTTACACTTGAATGGCTTATCTCTTATCCTGATTCAACCCGTTCGGCTATAGCTATAGCGACAACAAGCCGTCTTTCACCGCAAGCCATCGCTTTTGACCATGTAGGGCGCAACGCTATAATATCTGATCAGAATTGGCACAACGGCACTTACGATTTGGACAGTATCCCTAAAGAAGGTCTGGCAATCGCGAGAATGATAGGGCACATTACTTATCTATCCGATGCGTCTATGCACAAGAAATTCGGGCGCAGACTGCAGTCAAGAGATTCTTTCGGTTATGATATATCTTCCGAGTTTCAGGTTGAAAATTACCTGAAATACCAAGGCGACAAATTCGTTGAACGATTCGACGCTAACACATATCTATACCTTACAAAAGCTATGGATTATTTTGATTTGCCTTCAAGATACGGCTCGCTTACACAAGCATTTAAAAATATTTCAGCGAAAACCCTTGTTATCTCGTTTACGTCCGACTGGTTATTTCCGCCTTACCAGTCGAAAGAAATAGTTAAAGCCATGATGAACTTAGATAAAGACGTGTCTTATATAGAGATTAAATCCAGCTACGGACACGATGCGTTTTTACTTGAGACAAATCATTTGACAAAAATAGTTAAAAGTTTTTTGACCAACTTAAAACTAAATGACGGTAAATAAAAAATGATAGCAAAAAATAATGAAACCTATTTTTTTTATCCGAATTATGAAAAAATTCTTTCTATAATAGAACCAAAAAGCAAAGTTCTCGACCTTGGATGCGGAACAGGCGAGCTTCTGCAAAGATTAATCAATGAAAAAAATGTTTTAGGCAGAGGTGTTGAGATAGACGAGAAAAATATAATCAAATGTATCGCAAAAGGGTTATCGGTCTTTCAGGGAAATATTGACGAAGGGCTTGCCGAGTATCATGATAAATCATACGATTATGTCATTTTAAACAAAACCCTTCAGGTAACCCATAAACCTGAATTTGTCATAAAAGAAATGTTACGGGTGGGGAAAAAAGCTATTGTAAGTTTTCCTAATTTCGGGCACTATTCTATAAGATTAAACCTTATGTTCACCGGAAAAATGCCTAAAACCGAAATATTGCCTTTTGAATGGTATGATACCCCTAACATAAGGCTTCTTACGATAAAAGATTTCAAAACTTTCTGTACCAAATATTCATTTAAAATTTTAGATTGTGAATGTTTGAGCAGAACAGGAAGAAAAATAAAATTCTGTTTTTTGTCTAACCTGTTTGCTCAAGAAGGACTTTTTGTTATCTCATATAAAAAAATCTAATAACTAAACGAATAAATCAGCATATTAAATTTACCGGTAACCATTAAAAGCCCGATAATGATAAGAAAAATCCCGCCTAATACCGAGATGATATTAACATATTTCATTATTTTTTTATTGAACGATAACAACCAGCCGATTGCCAACGTGGATATAAAAAACGGTATTCCAAGACCTAATGAATAAGCGGTCAATAATATTATACCTTTCAAAAAATGCCCTGACGAACCTGCTACTACGAGTACCGAGCCTAAAATGGGACCTACGCAAGGCGTCCAGCCTGCCGCGAATGTTACTCCGACCAAAAATGTGCCGATCAGCCCTAACGGTTTTTTTGATATATGGAATTTTTTTTCCTGAAGCAAACTCTGCACTTTAAACAATCCTGTCATAAACAATCCGAGAAAGATAATAACAAAACCGCCTATCTTGGAAATAACAGTTTTGTACTCATTCAAAAATTGACCTATAAAAGAGGCTGAAGCGCCGAGAAGTATGAAAATGGTAGAAAAACCCAATATAAACGCAAGTGAGTTAATAATCATTTTTTTCAACATGGCGCTGTCTTTATGGCTATCTTGCAGTTCGTTAAGAGAAAAACCCGTTATAAAAGCTACGTATGTTGGTATCAGAGGAAGAACACAAGGCGATAAAAACGACACTAACCCGGCCGCGAATGATACAAATATAGTTACCTGACTTTCGTCTCCCATTATCATCTCCTTTTATTTTAAATCCATAAGACTTTTATAACATATATGATTTGCTGATGTTATAAAAATCAGGTACACCTATTTTACGCCCTGCTTTTTGATAATCCGCAAATATGAATTCAATCTTTTACTTGCGGAAATCTTAAAACAAACATATAATTATAGCTGAAATAAGTAAAAACCATATTTTATATAAAAATTTCATCTATGTAAATAAATTTTATTATGCCGCCCCTGTGAAGGGAAAAACCTGTTGACGCCAGACAAAACGCAAATAAGAATTGTTTTTTTGTTGACTATACAAAAAAAGTTATGCTATAGTATCTGCCCATAACAAATTGAGTGAGATTTTTCTGGAAAGGTAATTTTTATGAGAACATATTCGGCAAAACCAACAGATATAAAAAGAAAGTGGTATGTTGTTGACGCTAAAGATCAGATTTTAGGTCGCTTAGCGACTAAAGTAGCAGATGTTTTAAGAGGTAAACATAAACCTATTTATACTCCGTCAATGGATACAGGAGATTTTGTTATTATAATCAATGCTGATAAAATTAAGCTTACAGGCAAAAAAGCCGAGCAAATGAGTTACCAGCATTATTCAGGTTATCCAGACGGTTTAAAAATAGAATCATACAAAGTAATGAAGGAAAAAAAACCTGAATACATTGTCGAACACGCAATACGAGGCATGATTCCTCATACAAGGTTAGGAAACGCTTTGTATAAAAAATTAAAAGTTTACACCGGAACAAAACATCCACATACAGCTCAAAACCCTGAGCCGTTAACGATTTAATTCAGGAGGATATATACGTGAAAAAAGGCGCAGTCAAATATTATGCTACCGGTAAACGAAAAACATCTGTAGCTAGAGTATGGATTTCAAGCGGTAAAGGTCAAATCATCGTTAACGGCAGAAAATTAGCCGATTATGTTCAAAGAGATGACCTGCAAACTGATGTTCTATCACCGTTAGCAATTACGGAAAGCTTAAACAAAATTGATGTACACGCTACAGTTAAAGGCGGTGGAATTACCGGTCAGGCAGGTGCAATAAGACACGGTTTAGCTCGTGCTTTAGTTGTTTATAACGAAAGTTTTAAGCCAACCCTAAAATCTGCGGATATGTTGACTCGTGATTCACGAATGAAAGAACGTAAAAAATGCGGGCGGCCGGGAGCACGTAAAAGATTCCAGTTCAGCAAACGTTAAAATTATTTCTTTTTTTGTTGTTGCGATAACCAACTAATTTTTTTTGAAATTTCAAGATTTTTAGAAGTGTGCCATTGTGCAAGAATTCGTTTCATTGTCTCGCTGTGAACTGAGCCGATGTATTCTTCGCTCTCTTTGTTAGATGAATTGTTCGAGTGTTTCACTTCGCTTCTCCTTAAGCTTAAAATAGATGCTGTTTCCCATACTTCCTATATATTATTTATTTCGGCTGAAAAGCTTTTTTCCATTAGTGGTATTATTTATATTTTTGGATAAATTTTTGGCTGTTTGATCAGCGATAATCAGAACTTTCCCCTAGTCGACGTCTGAGCGAACCACTTCTTCTCTTAATCAGGACTAAAAATATCGAGAAATTATCATAATGAAATGGATATAACTAATTTTCATATAGTAATCGTCAAAAACAAAAGACACTACCAAAGCATACTTTCTGCGTAACAATCAGCGATTCAATTTTCATCAGAAAACACCGATTTTTTTGCGACCAGATTTTTACTACCGGGTCGTCATCACTCAAACCACTTTTTGAAAACTTTTTTAAAATATTAACGAATTACTGTTTCAGGGGGTGTACAATAATTATGCGACCTGCTTTGTGAGGTTAAAATGTGGACAATTTCGGATATCAAAGTATAAAAATAACGATAAGGACTACAATAAACAATACATTTAGCAGATATTATATTAACACTGACGGGGCTTAAAATTTTTGGTTAACTGTTCTTTACCGTTGAAAGAGTAACCTATTTTCATCACATTGTGTCAGATTTTATCGTGACTAATACAGATTAATTTTTCAAATATTTCACCAAAGATAGACATTACCTGCCTTGATGCGGTATTTCTCAATGTCGCAAAAAATATTGGTGAACAGTTAAAATATACCCGTCTCAATGCAGGTCATTCAAGTCAGATGAATCATAAGGCATTTGATATGTTAGTTAAAGCAAAAATAATTCATAAGATTCAGGCTTCCAGTCGTCAAAGAAATTCAAAGCTATTATGCTTAATATTGGTTTATTACAGCGAACCTGTCAGCTCCCGGTAGGATTAGAATTGAAACAGGAAAATCTTCTGGCAATGTACCGAGGCAAACTCGCGGAACAATTTGTTGCTCAGGAGTTATTAGCCAAAAATGGTTCCGAACTTTTTTACCGGGCAAAAGATGCGCGCGGAAGGCACTGCCGAAGTTGAGTATCTGGCGGTTAGTGAAAGACATATTTATCCAATAGAAGTAAAATCAGGTGTGGGCGGGAGTTTAAAGAGCCTTCATAATATGCTTGAAAAATAAACAGTAATAAGTCAGCCCGCATTTCCCGCAAAGAGGTTTTCTCGCTTTACAAATCCGCCGGCCGTGAAAAATAATTTGATGGTGCAAATTTATCCATGTTTCAGGCGGGAAAAGGGTCATTATATCTTTCTCCACGCCTAAAGGGGTAGACGATTTGGAAAAACCTAATCTGCGAGATACCCTAAAAACATGAGTGTCAACTGCTATGGCAGGTTGTTTGTGGACTACTGCGAGAATTATATTAGCTGTTTTACGTCCTATCCCTGATAGAGACTGCAGATCATCGCGGGTTTTGGGGATTTCATTTTGAAAATCTGATTTTAATTTTTTTGCGCAGGCAATAATGTTTTTCGCCTTGTTTTTATATAGCCCGCACGATTTTATGTAATCCATCAGTTCGGTTTCAGCCATACTGGCGAAATTATCTATGGTATTATATTTTTTAAAAAGTTTATCAGTTACGATATTCACTCTAACGTCAGTACACTGGGCGGATAACTGGGCGGCTACTATTAGTTGAAACGGAGTTTTAAACTTGAGCTCAGGTTCAGGTGAAGGGTATATGGTGTTAAAATAATTTATTATCTGAAAGATATCTGAGGCAGAAAAATTTTTCATTGGTTTTCAAATCGGATAAGTTCGTCAAGTGTTTCGATACAGTACTCGCGCTGAAGATATCCTAACATAATATTAAAAATCTCAAGCGCCATTAACGCATCGCCGTAGGCCCTATGGCGGGATACAAATGTAAGTTCAAAAAATTTTGCTAAGGAATCTAATGAATAACTGTTAAGGTCAGCAAAAATTTTTCTCGCAAGCCGGCAGGTACAAACCGCCGCGTTTCTGAGAGACTCGTATCCAAACCTGTTAAATTCGGCATTCAGAAAACGCAGGTCAAAACTGCTGTGATGAGCTACGAGCACTGAATTTTGTATAAAATCTTTTATTTCAGGGATTAAATAATCAAATGCGGGTTTATCGAAAACCATCTGATTGGTTATTCCGGTTAGTTTCTGTAACTTTAACGGAATAGGACACATAGGATTAACTAGATATATCATTTTGTCAATAATTTGTCCCTTTTTAAATTTTATTAAAGCCACTTCTGTTATGCGGTTTATTTTTTTATTAAGCCCTGTAGTTTCAAGATCAACAGCGCAATATTCAATTTCGTTTAAGCTAATTTTAAAATCAAAAAATTTTGCTGTCCAGCCTTCCGAGTGTTCATCAAAAATAAATCGTCCGTCATTAACCAGTAATCTAGTTAATATACGGTGTCTTAGTGTATTATTAGGCTGGCAAACGTTAAAAAACAGGCTGAAAAGTTCGTTCTCCGACCCAAAGCGATTATGTTTTCTTGATAAATAATCGTATATTTTATCTGCGGGATTTATCATTTGTCTATTATTTACCTTATGCGGGGTAAACACCCGTTTCTTTATTTTATGTTTTTCCTGCGTAAAAATTATTATATCATATGAAATATTAAAAATACATTATTTTTTGTTGCATGATCTAATAAAAGCTGGTCTGTTTTATTGGTTGATTTTTGAATTAAAAAACAATACAATTATTGATATTCTTGAGATAAACAATATTGATTATTGGTATTCTGAGAGATATTGTCAAATGTTGTGGATTGGGTAGAAAATAGCGTATCCTATCAGATAAT
>JAGGZS010000261.1 GCA_021161885.1 bacterium | reverse complement strand
CGCCAGACCGTCTGCTTTGCTGGTCAAAACGGCGAACTCTGTGGAGTCATCCGTTGAACTTATTAAAAACGGGCAATGTGCTAACGCTAAAAATATTCTCTCAATAATGACGTTAGCAATGTTGTATCAAGATAAAGTTACTATAAAAACCGAAGGGCCGGATGAACAAAAAGCTCTTGATGATATATCTAAAATTTTTACTCTTACTTTTCCAGACGATTAAAAGCTAAATGAGGTTTAAACTATGTCAAAAAAATATTTACATCTGATTGTTATGTCATTAATTTTAATTGCAATACCTTCTATCCTATGGGCGGCAAATACGAGCGGAGAGGAATCATCGTTTATTACCGATAAAATGGTTGCTGTTATTTTACAAATCGGCATAATTATAGTCGTTTCAAAATTCGGAGGACTTTTATTTGAAAAAATTAAACTTCCATCGGTTATGGGCGAACTTTTGGCAGGTATGATAATAGGTCCTTTTATGCTTGGTTCAATCCCTATAGCCGGTTTTGCGCATGGAATTATTCCGTTATCTTCGCAAGGCGGTATTTCCATATCACCGGAACTATATTCTTTCGCTACAGTCGCTTCGATACTGCTTTTATTTATTACAGGATTAGAAACAGATTTGAATTTACTGCGCAAATTTTTTATCGGCGGGGCATTGGTCGGCATATCCGGCGTAATTGTTTCTTATATTATTGGAGCCGGCACAGCGGTTTGGCTTCTGCCTATATTGTTCCCCGTTCAATTTCCTGATACCATCGGATTTATGAATCCCACATGTATGTTTATAGGTGTATTAAGCACAGCCACATCTGTCGGCATAACCGCGCGGATATTGTCTGAACGGAAAAAAATAGCGTCTCCGGAAGGTGTTACTATTTTAGCCGGAGCGGTTATAGATGATGTACTCGGTATACTTGTACTGGCTATTGTAATCGGGCTTTGCACATCTGACGGAGGTCAATCAGGGGCATCACGCAGTATCAACTGGGGACAGATAGGAAGTATTGCTTTAAAGGCAATAAGTGTATGGTTAGGTTTTACAGCAATCGGTTTGATTTTTTCAAAAAAGATTAGTTTCGCACTGAAATTATTAAAAAAACCTATAAGTTTTTCTTTATTTTCGTTAGCGTTAGCTTTTTTTATGGCATGTGTTTTTGAAAAAGCGGGTTTAGCTATGATAATCGGTGCTTATGTTGTCGGCTTATCTCTTGCCAATACGGATATCAGTTATGTTATTCAGGAAAAATTGCGTCCTATTTATGATTTTTTAGTGCCGTTGTTTTTTACGGTAAGCGGTATGCTGATTAACATAAAATCTTTTGCAAGTAAAGAAGTTATTATTTTAGGCGGGGTACTTGGAATAGGAGCGATTTTAGCGAAAATTATAGGATGTGGACTTCCTACGTTTTTATTGAAATTTAATATGCGCGGTGCGGCTCGGATTGGGATCGGAATGGCGCCAAGAGGTGAAGTCGCTCTTATTATTGCGGCGATCGCGTTATCAAGAAACATTTTTGACCATAATATTTTCGCGGCTGTAATAATGATGCCTATGCTTTGCGATTTTATAACCCCTCCTTTTATCAATTTAGCTTTCGCAAGTGATAAAAAAGGAATTAATAAAAATGTTAATGTTGAAGACAAAATATTTTCCGAATTTACGTTTCCGTCTATGGAATCCACAACTTTTGTCGTATCCAAAATCATTGATTATTTTAAAAAAGAAGGTTTTTTTATCAATTTGATAATTGTGCAGAATAAAGTATACCAGATAAGAAAAGACAATATTTTCTTATCGTTAACCTGTTACCCGACAAAAATTATATACAATACATCTGTAGATGATGTAGCTTATGTAAAAACTTTAATGTACGAGGCGCTGCTTGATTTGTATAACACAGTTGAATCGCTTAAACAAATAGCTAAACCGGAAGAACTTAAAAAAGACCTTCTGCATAACGAAGGAAAAACAAAAATCAATATAGCAAATCATCTTGATGTAAACTGTATCATACCAGAACTTAAAGGTACTACAAAGACCGAAGTTATAAACGAGCTGATCGATTTACTCTACGATAAAGGAAAAATTAAAGATAAACAAATGGTAAATCAAGCGGTATGGGCAAGAGAAAAAACAATGAGCACTGGTCTGCAGGATGGATTAGCCATACCCCATTGCCGAACTGAAGCGGTCAAAAAATCTATCTTGGCTGTAGGGTTATGTCGAAAAGGGATAGAGTTTGAGTCGCTCGATGGCCAGCCCGCTAAAATAATTATTCTAATTATCTCACCAGTATCCGCCTCAGCTCATATTCAGATACTCGCTGGGATAAGCAGTTTGCTTAACGACAAAAATGCCGCGCTTAAATTGCTCAGTTATGATAACCCTCGACAAATACGAAAATTTTTTTCAAAAAAATCTAATAAACAACAAAGAATCTAACTTATTTATCAATAATTTTATTTTAAATGTAGGTTACAGATTTTTTTTTTAATTGTGGCTTTAATTTGTATTTTTTGATAATATAATTAGCTTTATTAAAATTTATCACAAGCTGAATAATTTAAATATGGGGAATATAATTCATGGGCGCCGAAAAAAAATCTGTAAAGAATGATTCTGCCGTAGAGAATCTTATTAAGAAATACAAAAAGTATAATCTGTCTAAAGTTGAAAGTACCGCGTTAAGCCAAACACCTTACGAACTGCTGTATAAACCTGCCGAAAAAATACCTGTCGTCATAGTTGATAATTTTCCTAAATTAGGCAAATTAAGCGCGTTAAGGTTTATCGAGTGGGTACAGGATAACCCGGGCGGAGTTATATCGTTGCCGACCGGCAAAACACCTGAACATTTTATAAAATGGGTTAAACATTATTTAAATAGCTGGCACATTAAAGAAGTCGCCGAAGATTTAGCTAAAAACGGTATTAATACATCCGTAAAACCTAATATGGCAAGCCTTCATTTTGTGCAGATAGACGAATTTTATCCGATGAACCCGCATCAGCATAACAGCTTCTATTACTATGTGAATAAATATTATTTAAAAGATTTCGGGCTTGATCCGAAAAAAGCTATGCTGCTTGACTGCGCGAAAATAGGGGCGTTCGGTGAAAATTATCCGCTTGATATTTTTAAAGACAAAAAAGTCGACCTTACTTTAAGGTACCGCATACCAAAAAATTATATAGAAAAATTTCAGAAGGAAGCGATTTACAGAGTTGATCAATACTGTACGGAATATGAAGAAAAAATTCGTAATCTCGGCGGTATAGGTTTTTTTCTTGGCGGAATAGGTCCTGACGGGCATATAGGATTCAACACGAGAGGATCCGATCATTACAGCACAACTCGTTTAACTCATACAAATTACGAAACCGAAGCCGCCGCTGCGGGAGATTTAGGCGGAATAGAGGTTTCACGGGGAAGGCTTGTTATAACTATCGGATTACGGACAATTACTGCCAACCCGACCGCCACAGCCATTATCATTGCCGCCGGTGAGGCGAAAAGCGGAATTGTGGCAGATTCGATTCAGTCTGAAAAGAATATAATTTATCCTGCTTCAGTGCTTCAGGTTCTGCCGAGAGCAAGGTTTTATATAACTAAAGGAGCGGCTACGTGCCTTAACGAAAGGGCTCTGGTAGATTTTAAACAAACAGCAACCCCTGATAAATCATCTGTATACAGAATAGTAATGAATACCGCGTTCAATAAAAACGAACCTATTGATAATCTTGAAGATAAAGATTTTAATGATAATTTCGGAACCGCGCTAATCAATAAAGTAAAAATATCAATAACCGATTTAAAACAGCAAACTGTAAACCATATAAAATCAAGCATCAAAAAAGGGCTTGACGAAAAAAACAACGAGGTTTTCCTGCATACCGCGCCTCATCATGACGATATAATGCTGGGGTATCTGCCGTATATAGAACAGCAGATAACCCGTCCGTCAAACGAACATTATTTCGCTTATATGACTTCCGGGTTTACTGCCGTTACTAATTTATATGTAGCTGAACTTTTAAAAACCATGCTTAACTATTTGAAAGAAAAAAAATTCTCTGCGTTACTGAAAAACGGTTATTTTGAAGCGAACAACAGCATTGCCCGCAATACCGAAACAATGATGTATCTTGACGGTATCGCGAGAAAACGAGTTATCACTATGGAGGAAGCGCAGTCAAGACGAATGCTGCGTAACGCCATGATTGCACTTGAAGATGATAATATAGAAAATATCCAGCAGCGAATAGATGAGCTTTTAAACTATTTCCATACACAGTATCCCGGTAAAAAAGATTTGCCTTATATCCAAAATCTTAAAGGTATGATACGTGAATGGGAAGCCGATGTTTTATGGGGATATTTCGGATTCTCAAAAGGATCTGTAAAACATTTAAGGTTAGGATTTTATAAAGGCGATATATTTACCGAGGACCCTACAGTCAACCGAGATGTAGTGCCGATATTAAACCTGCTTCACGAGGTTAAACCTACCATAGTTACTCTTGCGCTTGATCCTGAAGGGAGCGGACCTGATACCCATTATAAAGTTTTACAGGCTGTAGCCCATGCGCTAAAACTTTATGAAGATGAAACCGGCATAAAAAATATCCGTGTGCTTGGTTACAGGAATGTATGGTTCCGTTATCATCCATGTGAAGCGAATATGTATGTGCCGTTATCGATTTCACATTTGGCGGTTCTTGAAGATTCGTTCCTGAATTCCTTTGCGTCCCAGAAAAACGCTTCGTTTCCGTCATACGATTACGACGGGGCTTTCTCGGGATTGGCAAGAAAAATTCAGGTTCGCCAGTATATTCAGATAAAAGATCTGCTCGGGGAAGATTTTTTCGCGCACAATGATGATCCGCGCTTAAGGGCGGCGCACGGTATGGTGTTCCTTAAAGAAATGTCATCTCAGGAACTGCTCGATTTATCACAAGAACTCAAAAGAAGTATTGAAGAAATGTAGATTTAAAAAAATTTTTGAGTGCTGAAAGAAAAAAAATTCGCGAAAAATTATTTGAAATCAGCCATAAAAAACAAAAAATATTTTTCTATTTTTTTTACGGTTTGTTATGCGGGATTTATCCTGCAAGATTAGAGTCTTTTTGAAAATATTTTTCTATTAAGGATGCGCCTAATACGCTGATTTCATATAACACTATCAGCGGAATAGACATTATAATTTGAGTGATAATATCGGGTGGGGTTAATATAGCTGAAATGATTAAAATTATTACAATAACAATTTTTCTTTGCTTCACAAGAATATTATGAGATAAAACATTCAGTTTAACAAGCAGAAGAAGCACACAGGGAAGCTCAAAAATAATGCCGAACGCAAGAAGAAAACTTGTCGTAAAAGATACATAGTTCTCAAGTGTCCAACTGTTTGTGATATTCATCCATTTGGCGATATTCCATAAAAATTTAAGTGATATCGGCAACGCTACAAAATAACAGAACAGTATTCCGCCGGCGAATAAAACAGCTCCAGCACAAAATATGGCTATAATGACTCTCTTTTCTTTCATTGATAACGCCGGAAGAATAAAAAGAGCTGTAAAATATAATGTAAGCGGAAGGGTTATAATAAATCCTGACGCAAAAGATATTTTGACTGCCATCATTAATGAACCTGTAGGATGCAGGCTGTTAAGCAGAAAACCCGAGCCGGCTTGATAATTTAACTGATTAAGTATTTTATAAAGGGGAGCGTTAAGAAGTTTTAGTATATAAGGTACGCTGTAAAAACAAAGTATCCAGCCCGTAAAACAAATTACGGCTATTTTTATGATTACACCGCGAAGATCGCTTAAATGTTCAATTACAGTTTTGGGAATATCCGATGTTGTAATTTTAATTGGAGACTGAAAAGTTTTCAAAGGATCCATATCCGGTTCTATTTACTATTTTTTTCTTCGGATTTTGTGTTTTGTTCATCAGATATGTCATCTTTTATGTCTTTAACGGATTTTTTGAACTCTTTTAGACCTAATCCCAATGCTTTGGCTATTTCAGGCAGTTTTTTTGCCCCGAAAAGCAACAGGACTATTACTAAAATTAAGATAAGTTCGGGAAATCCTATTCTCCCAAGAAAAGCGACGGTTATGTTGTTTATCATAATCATAATAAAAAAATCTCCGGTTAAATTTTATATATTTAGGTGTTTTTTATT
>JAGGZS010000179.1 GCA_021161885.1 bacterium | reverse complement strand
TTAACATTTTTAACAACAGGATGATAAATAATGGTCATTGTTTTATTAATAAGCGGATTAATCGTCGGCAGCACGGTAATTTGGTTGTTTTTTAACTCAAAATATAAAGTCAAAGATAATATAGAACGGGAAAAACTGCTTGAAAGATTAAACTGGAAAGAGGAACAAATCAAAGATATCAAAACAAGTTTGCAATCATTAGTTTTGGAAACCGATAAACTTCGCGAAGAGCTCAAAATAGAATCACAAAAACGCTCTGCCGCCGAAGAAAAAAATTCACGCATACCCGAACTTGCTCAAACCATAACCAACCAGACTAACGATATAAATAATTTAACCGAGGAAAACACTTCACTCAAAGAAAAAATTTCGCAATTAGAAGTAAGGCTTCAGGAAGAAAGAAAAGCCGCCCATGAAAAAATAGAAATAATTAATCAGGCGCAAATAAAATTATCCGACGCATTCAAAGCATTGTCAGCGGAAGCGTTAAACACTAATAACAAATCGTTTCTCCAACTTGCAAAAAATACTCTTGAAAAATTTCAGGAAAACGCGAAAACAGATATGGAAACCCGCCATAAAGCGATAAATGAAACCATTGTGCCCCTTAAAATATCTTTAGAAAAATTCGACACAAAAATTCAGGAAATCGAGAGACAACGTGTATCGGCGTATTCAAGTTTGACCGAACAGTTAAAATCTCTCGCCAGCACACAAATTCAGCTCCAGTCGGAAACATCGCATCTTGTCAGGGCGTTAAGGACTCCGACTGTACGCGGCAGATGGGGTGAAATTCAGCTTAAAAAAGTGGTTGAAATCGCTGGTATGGTCGAATACTGCGATTTTGTAACGCAGGAAAGCGTATCAACCGAAGAAGGAAGGCTACGGCCGGATATGATAGTAAAACTTCCTAATAATAAGATTATAGTCGTCGACTCAAAAGCGCCCCTTATGGCTTATCTCGAAGCACTTGAGGCTAAAGACGAAGCAATGAAAATAAAAAAGCTCAAAGACCACGCAAGGCAAATTAAAAACCATATCATAAAGCTCGGCTCAAAAAATTATTGGTCTTATTTCGAGACAACACCTGAATTTGTTGTTCTTTTTCTGCCCGGCGAAACATTTTTCAGCGCCGCCCTCGAACAAAACCACAGCCTGATTGAATACGCGTTTGTTGAAAAAAAGGTTTTACTCGCGACTCCCACAACCTTAATCGCTCTTTTGCGGGCAGTAGCTTACGGATGGCGACAGGAACAAATAGCGAAAAATACACAAATCATAAGCAATCTGGGTAAAAATCTTTATGACAGGATAAAAACAATGACAAGCCATTTCTCGGATATCAAAAAGGGGCTGGACAGAACCGTTTCCGCTTATAATAAATCTATCGGTTCATTTGAAAGCAGAGTTCTGCCTGCAGCGCGTAGGTTTAAAGAATTAGGTGCTTCTACGGGCGAGGACATAAAAGAACTTGACGTAATCGATTTATCTACTCGCCAAATACAAAATACAGAGTAATTATTTTTCTTTCAGCTGCATATCTAAAAGAAAAAATTTTTTTATTTGAATACATAATAAAATATATATAAAATGGTTGAAACTGCTTTTGTATCAACTTTTTTATTTTTGACTGTTTGCGGTGATAACTATGCAAGTAATTATAAGCCAACTGCTTGGAATATCAGAAAAATCTGTAAAAAACACATTATCCCTTTTTGCCGAAGGCGCGACTGTGCCGTTTATCGCCCGTTACCGAAAAGAGGTTACCGGCAACCTTAACGAAATTCAAATACGATCTATCCAAGACAAGCAAAAATATCTAATTGAAATTAATGAACGCAAACAAACTATTCTTAATACTATTGCAGACCAACGACTGCTCACGAATAAAATAAAAAAAACAATTAATGACACCCTGTCTAAAACAGAACTTGAAGATATTTATTTGCCCTTCAAACCTAAACGCAAAACAAAAGCAAAAATAGCCGAGGAAAAAGGGCTGCTCCCTTTAGCCGACAGAATATTAAGGCAAAAAGATTTTTCCGGAAAAATTTCCGATATAATACCCCCTTTTCTTAATGAAAATGTGCCTGATATAGAATCAGCGCTTCAAGGGGCATCAGATATTATCGCCGAAAAAATTAATATGGATACTTATTTACGGAAAACGCTCAGAAATTTATTTTTTAAAGAAGGAAAGATTAAATCAACAGTCAGCAAAACAAAAAAAAATAAGCCGAGCAAATTTGAGATGTATTACGATTTTGAAGAATCGGCAGCGTCAATCCCCTCTCACAGATTTCTTGCTATTATGCGTGGTGAAAACGAAAAAATTTTAACTGTTAAATGGATAATTCCCGAAGAAAAATTCCTTAATATTATCTCCGATAAGTACATATACAGCACAAACAATATTTTTTATACAACAATAAAAAAAGCTGTGGAAGACAGTTTTAAACGGCTGCTTTATCCATCTTTATCTTCAGATATAAAAAAAATGCTAAAAGAGAAATCCGATGAAGAAGCTGTAAAAACGTTTGCTAAAAATTTACGCCAACTCTTGCTTGCCTCCCCTCTCGGGACAAAACCTATAATAGCCCTTGACCCGGGTTTCAGGACTGGAATTAAATTAGTTGTGCTCGACGCCACAGGCAAACCGCTTCATAATACAGCTATCTATCCTATTGCGCCCCATAACAAAAAAGAAGATTCCTCAGCTGTTTTAAATAAACTGATAGAAAAATTTTCTATCAAATATATTGCTTTAGGCAACGGGACGGCAAGCCGTGAAACCGAAGCATTTATTAATGAATATAAAAATATTTTCGGGAAAAAGAATATAGCCTGCATTGTAGTTAATGAAGCAGGTGCGTCAATCTATTCGGTATCAGATACTGCCGGAGAAGAATTTCTCGATTACGACGCTACCGTCCGAGGCGCGATTTCCATCGGACGGCGGTTACAAGACCCTCTTGCTGAACTTGTTAAAATCGACCCGAAATCAATTGGAGTGGGACAATACCAGCACGACGTCAATCAAACTTTGCTCAAACAAAAACTCGACGAAGAAGTGGAACATTGCGTGAACCTTGTCGGAGTGGATGTGAATACAGCTTCAAAAGCCCTGCTCTCTTATGTGGCGGGTATTGGCAAATCGCTTGCGGCTGAAATAGTATCTTACAGGAATAAACACGGAAAATTCCAAAACCGAAAACAATTTCTTAAAATTCCAAAATACGGTAAAAAAGCGTTTGAGCAGTCCGCAGGTTTTTTACGCATAAAAGCAGGCAATAACCCGCTCGACAGTTCCGCTATTCATCCGGAAACTTATTCTATTGTAGAAAAAATATTAAGCGATTTAAAAACAGATATAAAAACCGTTATGGGCAATGACCGATTAATCGAATCAATTAATATAAAAAAATATTTCACTTCAAATTTTGCCGAACAAACATTAAAAGATATAATAAGCGAACTAAAAAAACCCGGATTAGACCCAAGAACTCAATATTCGCCGATTGAATTTGACGATAATATCAGAACAATAAGCGATTTAAAAGAAGGTATGGTTTTAACCGGAATAATAACAAATATAACAAATTTCGGCGCGTTTGTGGATTTGGGTGTGCATAAAGACGCATTAGTGCATATATCTCATCTGGCAGATAAGTTTGTAAAAGACCCGTGCGATATAGTTAAAGTGGGGCAGCAAGTAAAAGCAAAAGTTTTAAGCGTGGATGCCGGAAGAAAACGAATTGCCTTATCTCTTAAAGGTTTATAAACGAATCAAAAAAAATATATTCTGCAAGCGGCCGCTTTTTTAACTAAATAATTTTATCAGAAGAAAAAATTTTTTTTTATTTTATTTTGCTAATTCATATTCAGCGTAAGCGGACTGCCAATCTTTACATTCCCTACACATCTGGGGCAGTTCATTGAATCGACCTTCATTATGCATATCGCGATAAACCTTAAGGTCGCCTGCCCATACCTCTTTGATAGTATTGGTCATAATATTACCGCTAGGAACGCGGCAATGGGGGTCAACGGAACAAAAGGCTACCCTGCCGTCTGTACAAATATTAATTGTTTTCATTAGCCAGTAACACGGTTTACGATTAACATTCTCGTTAGGCTGAAGATTTTTTGCCTCAATCAGCCCTGCCCAGCTTACTCGAGGACGTATTTTAACATTAACCCCTTGTTGTTTCCAAAATTCGCGAAAACTATCTGTTTCATGCTCATTAACATCGCTTACTACATACTGGACAAACAATTTTTGGTTAGGATTACCGTGTTCTGCAAGAATATCCCTATATTTAAGAACATTGTTTACTGCTTTTTGAAAATTACCGCCTACACGTATCTGGTTGTAGGTTTCTTCCGTGGCAGCATCTATGCCCACATATATAGCATCCAGCCCTGCTTTGATGACAGCCTCGGCTTTATCAGCGGACATAAGCACTCCGTTTGAGTTGAGCACCACATCTGTCAAGCCTTTATCTTTAGCGTATTTAATGCGTTCGGGCATTTCTTTAAGCACAAACGGGTCGCCGTAAAAAATCTGCCACACGCGGGCGGTAGGGTTTTCTTCGGCTATTTCGTCTATTATTTTTGTATACAGTTCATTGCTCATGTTTTCCATTTTACGATAATTTTTTATGTTCACATGATCGCACATTGAACATTTTAAATTACAAATGCTTGTGTTATCTATCAGGATAACGTCAGGGAACCCGACAGATTCGATTCCCCTATCGGCTTTTTTAATATCGCTTTTATAACTCATATTTTCATCCTTTTATATTTTACACTTACGTAAACATTTTTTCTTTTTTGTTTAAATTGAAAAAACAAAAATACATTAAAATAATTATTAAGTAAAGATTAATAAATTAGCTTTTGACTTTTTTCCAAGTATAAAACGAATATTTTGAATATGTCTCTAATACCTCTATTTTAAGGCAATCCGTTGATATTACAAAAAAGCCCTTACTTTCATCTGATGCAAGAACAGTTTTGTTTTTATTAGATATCTTATACTTGCCTGAATAATTATGTGTTTCACCTTGTAAAAAAAACTTTTATAATCAATTTAAGAACATTTTTTAATTTTAACATTAAAGGAATGATCAATAAACGATATTTTCAGAAAAAACATCCAAATCATTTGGAAGATAACAAAAAAAGTATTAAAACGATTCAAAAACGCCCCTGAAAATTTCATAAGCGTCTGAATTATAAAGGCAGAAAACAACTCTTAAACTGACCTGATTATTTTTCAAGTACCCTGCAACTGTGGTGAGCATAACATTAGCGCAGCGTTCCATCGGATATCCGAATATATCCGTGCTAATCGCCGGGAAAGCAAGCGATTTTAGATTTTTCTGAACGGCGATATCCAAGCTGTTCAATGTTGCGTTAAGCAGTTTGTTATCTTCATCCCCCTCTCCCATTCGAGGACCTACGGCGTGAATAACGTATTTTGCTTTTAAATCGC
Organism: bacterium; assembly: GCA_021161885.1. Classification (GTDB taxonomy): domain Bacteria; phylum Auribacterota; class Auribacteria; order Auribacterales; family Auribacteraceae; genus JAGGZS01. The sequence goes on along the minus strand of JAGGZS010000179.1, from coordinate 245 downwards.
CGGCTGTGGTAATTACCGCTTCGCCCGAATTGATTTCCCCTATTTTATCGCATTCTGTCTGGATAGATTGCCCGCCCTTGCGCCGTATCGCTCCGGCTACTCCCCCGCCCAACTGCAGGAACGAATTAGCGGGGTTGACGATTGCATCGACCTCAAGTTCGGTTATATCGCAGACTATAAGCTCAATGCTTGAACCGCCTATATATTTTTGCATTAATTTATCCTTCATTTTAAAATTTTTAAGG
>JAGGZS010000216.1 GCA_021161885.1 bacterium | reverse complement strand
GGCTAATAAAAAGAAGTTATATTCAAATACGAATATAAAAGTTATAGCGGTTCATATTGTATCGGGTTTGTTTTTTTTGGGGATTCTTGGCTTTTTGGTTTTAAACATCAATAAATATTTAAAAAATGACCCGGGGTTCACGATTAAAAAAGTGGTGGTGGAAAACAATGTTAATGTATCTGCGGATCAGATAATAAGGGTTTTGGGCATATCAAAAAATCAAAATATTTTCAAATTAAAAGTTAATGAATGCGCTGAAAAATTATTGAAACTCCCAAGTATTAAGAATATTCGGATTTTTAAAAAATTACCTGATAAAATTGTGGTAAGAATATATGAAAGAACCCCTATTTTTCAGTTTTATAACGGATGTTATTTTTATGTTGATGATGAAGGCATAGTTCTTGACAAAATGACTCGCCGGCCTGATCCTTCTTTACCAATAGTTGAAGGCGTAAATATACCGGTAGTAAATTTCGGCACAAAACTGGAAAAACCCCAGCTTTTTATGGCAATGAAAGCCGTAAAAGCATATAATCAAAGTACTGTGAAAAAATCTATTACTATAACGAATATCGATGTTGGCAAATCGGATAATATTGTTATTTTAACTTCTTCCGGCGGCACAATTTATTTTGGTAAAGATGATTTTTTGTACCGGATGCAGAAACTTAATGAGATTTCACGGGATTTAACTAAAAAACAGCTTGTTTTTAATGTTATAGATTTACGGTTTGAAAATGTGCCGGTTACTTTGAGGAATTAAATGTTACACAAAAAAACAAAAGATATTGTTGTCGGGCTTGACGCTGGCACTAATAAAATATGCACCGTGGTATCTGAACGCGATAGCGATGGAATTTTGCATATATTGGGAATAGGGCATGCTCCTTCGCAAGGGTTGCGTAAAGGGCTTGTTATTAACGCGGAGAAAACTGTTGAGGCGATTAAAAAATCTATTATTCAGGCTGAAGAGATTGCCGGAGTTGAGATAAATTCGGTTTTCGCGGGGATAGCAGGGGGACATATTCAGAGTATAAAGAGCCATGGTGTTGTGCCTATCTCAGGTGACGGCGGGGAAATAACAGAGATTGATATAAGAAAAGTGCTTGATGCGGCAAAAGCCGTTTCGTTACCTATAGAAAGGGAAATTATACACGTTATTGCGCAAGAATACAGTGTCGACGGGCAGGGCGGAATTATGTCGCCAAGGGGTATGTTCGGCACAAGGCTTGAAGTCGCTGTGAATGTTGTTACCGCTTCTGTTAGTTCCGCTCAGAATATTATAAAGAGTATTAACAGGGCAAATATTGATGTAGAGAGTATAGTTTTACAGCCTATCGCCTCAAGTATGGCGACCTTGACTCAGGAAGAAAAAGAATCAGGGGTGGTTTTAATTGATATTGGCGGGGGGACAACCGATTTCGCGGTTTTTGCTGACGGGTCATTGCGCCATTCCGGCGTTATTGCTATCGGTGGAGACCATGTAACTAATGATATTAAAATTAGGTTTAATATACCTGCCACACGCGCGGAAGACGTTAAAATTAAATTTGGATGCGCTTTAAGTTCTATGGTGAACGAAAATGAGGAATTTATTTTGCCCGGCATGTTTGGATATCCGGCAAGGAGTATGCTCAGGAAAGATTTATCTGAAGTAATAGAAGCGAGGATGTCGGAGATATTTGAAATCGTAAAGCATGAAATAGATAAAACAAATTACAGCAACCAGATAGGCGCCGGTATAGTAATGACGGGCGGAGCTTCTTTAATGCTCGGTACTTTGGAAATGGCAAACTCTATTATGCATGTGCCGGTAAGGTTAGGCATTCCCTCCGGATTGCCCGGTTTAAACGAAGATTATCAGAGCCCCATTTATTCAACCGGTGTAGGGCTTGTCCTTTTCGCGTCACAGCAAGGTGAATACGGGCATTATATGGTTGATGATGATAGTTTTTTTTATAAAGTTGTTCATTCTATGCGTGAAATGGTGAAAAAATATTTTTAATGGAGGATCATATGCTTAAATTTGAACAAATAGATAAGCAGTTGGCCCGCATCAAGGTGGTCGGGGTAGGCGGCGGCGGAAGCAATGCGGTTGATCATATGGTTGATTCTAGTATTGAGGGAGTCGAGTTTGCGGTTGTGAACACAGACGTGCAGGTTCTCGCGCGCTCTCTCGCATCGGAAAAAATACAGATAGGAAATCGGGTTACACGCGGTTTAGGCACTGGCGGGAACCCTGAACTTGGACGGCAAGCGGCTCTTGATGATAAAGATTTGTTAAAAGAAATGCTTGAAGGGGTTGATATTCTTTTTATCACCGCAGGGTTCGGAGGCGGAACCGGAACAGGGGCATCTGCCGTAATAGGTCAAATAGCAAAAGAAATGGGCGCGTTGACTTTAGGGGTAGCTACCAAACCGTTTACTTTTGAAGGTAAAAAAAGAATGTTTCAGGCGGAACAGGGACTTAAAGAGTTTCGCGAACAGGTTAATACCATTATTTGCATCCCAAACGATAAAGTATTTAATATGATTAATCAGGATACACCGCTGTTTGAGGCTTACCGTATGACCGACCAGATTTTACGCCAGGCTGTTGAATCGATCTCGCAGGTTATTGTCCAGCCCGGTTTGATTAATCTTGATTTCGCGGATATACAGACGATTTTATCAATTAAGGGCGGGGCGGTTATCGGCTTTGGTGAAGGTGTCGGTAAAGATAAAGCCGCTAAAGCCGTTCAGTCGGCGTTATCCACTCCGCTGCTTGAGACAAAGGAACTTCGCGGAGCGAAAGGTATTTTGATCAGTATAGTCGGCGGCAACGATTTATCTTTATATGAAGTTAATAACGCAATAGGTTCAATTCATGAAATAGCCGATGAAAACGCCAATATTATTATCGGCGCTATTATCCATAATGAAATAACCGAACGGGCTATGGTTACTTTGATAGCTACCGGATTAAACTCGGAATCTTCATCCGTTCTTCATAGTCAAGGGGTTGTTATGCCGTTGGACGATTCTATCACTGAAATGGCGGAGGAAAAAGTTGAAGGTTGTGAAGAAAAAGATACTCAACGGGTTAAAGATGAGCTTGAGCCTGTTGATGATAATATTTTTGAGCCTGAAAAGAAAAAAGAACCTGAACCTGTGCTTGTATCTTCGGGATTTGGCGAAATAAATGCTCCTCAAGGCGAGTTTTTTGATGAAACCGATCCTACTGTTTATCAGGGCAGTAATTTGGATATTCCGTCATTTTTACGCAGAAAAAAAAGATTTTCAACAACAAACTAAGCAATTTGATTTATTAACAAGTCTTTGTTTATGAACAACAAAAAATTTTTAAAGAAAATTATTATAGCGGTTTTCGGCTTGTTTTTTGTTGTCTTTTTTTTCTTCCAGCGCGGTTTTATATATAATGGGAGTGTTGCGAAATAAAATCATATAAAAAAGAGTGTTAAATTTG
>JAGGZS010000090.1 GCA_021161885.1 bacterium | reverse complement strand
TCTGCGTAAAAACCGGTTTAGAACAAAAATATATACCCTAAAAACATAATTTTCAAAAAATCAATCAACTTTTCAGAAATTTAGAAATTTTCCCTATACTTTTGCAACAACCTCATTATGAAGAAAAGAAAAAAATGAAAACCCTTGTTCTGTCAGAAATATTTCCGCCTAAAATAGGCGGAAGTGGAAGATGGTTCTATGAACTATATTCTAGATTGCCTATAGAAGAATACATAATAGTCGCCGGAGATGATGAAAATGCTGTTGAATTCGATGCAAAGCAAGATATAAATATTATACGGTTGAACCTTACTATGTCTAAGTGGGGGATAAAATCTATTCAAGGATTAAAAGATTATATACGATTATTTTTTGCTCTTCGGAAAATAATAAAGAAAGAAAAAATAGATATTATCCATTGTGGCAGATCCTTACCGGAAGGTTTATTGTGCTTGATGGTCTGGAAAATTTTAAAAATACCTTATCTTTGCTATGTTCATGGTGAAGAATTGGCAACATATCTTCATAGCAGAGAATTTACGTTTCTTACAAAATTAGTTTTCAAAGAAGCGAAACAAATTATCGTTAACAGTAAGAATACGGAAAAATTTCTTATCAATTATCAGAATACAACAATGAATAAAATATCGATTATTAATCCAGGCGTCGATACTAAGTACTTTTATCCCGCCCAATATGATATTGATATTAAGCAAAAACTTGGCTGGAATAAACGTTCTGTCATACTTACTGTAGGACGCCTTCAGAAACGTAAAGGGCATGATTTCGCAATACTTGCTCTCAAAAAGATAAAAGAACAGGTTCCTGACGTCTTATATGCAATTGTGGGTAACGGCATGGAGATGGATTATTTACAAACTATAGTCTCGACAAATAAATTAGATAAATATGTACAGTTTATGAAAGAAGTTGATGATGATGTTTTACTCGACTGTTACCAGCAATGCGACCTTTTTTTATTAGCTAACCGTGAGTGTGATGATGACATTGAAGGATTTGGAATGGTATTAGTGGAAGCGCAGGCATGCGGCAAGGCGGTTATAGCCGGAGATTCCGGCGGTACTTACGAAACAATGATACCCGGTGAAACAGGGATTGTTGTGAATTGCACTCAACCCGATTTAATAGCAGATGCGGTTAGTAAACTCCTGAAAAATTCTCAAAAAAGAAAAAAAATGGGCGAAAAAAGTGTAGAATTTGTGCGAAAAAATTTTGATTGGGAAGTACATGTCAAAAAAGCAAAACAAGTTTTTTTAGAAATCAACCGGAAATAAACAGGTTTTTAATTTTTTACAAAGCAGAAAATAAAGTATATTAAGCCTTAAATTCTTAATAATTTCTCAGCAGATTTATTAGAGCAATTTTGCGGTTTGAAATATGTAATATTTTAGTGCGGTGTTGTCGATATTACAAATATCAAGAAAATTTCGTATTATTTTAAAGGAAGTCTCGCTTAATGAAAAGGCTGATTATTGCTGTTTTATTAACTTTTTCCGGAATTATCGGATCTTTTATCAATCCATTTTACGGATTATTGATATATATTTGGTTCGCTTATATTCGAGCTCAGGAATGGGCTTGGGGCGCGGGTTGGTTCATTGCGATGCGCCCGTCATTGTTGCTAGCCGTAAGCGTTATTCTCGGCGCGATAATGAACGGTGAAAAAATATTTAGAAAAAATAAAATAAATTTTCTTTTGATAGCTCTTTGGTTTACCTTCCTAATTAGTTACATGAACGCTGTTAATAGTAGAATAGCTTTTTCCTGGATCGATTTTTTTACGAAATTACTCATTCTCGGTTTTTGTATGTCCGGTATGATAAATTCTAAAGAGCGCCTTTTAAAAGTTGTTTTAGTAATTGTATTGTCTATCGGATTTTATAGCGGAAAATGCGGGCTGTACGGCATAATTCATCCAGGTGCAAAAATATCCGGAGCTCCTGGCGGTATTTATATAGACAATAATACCTTTGCCTTGATTTTTGTTATGGGACTGCCCATGATATTTTTTATCCATGATTTAATAACCAAGCCCAAATATAATTTGTTTAAAAAATTTTTACGGATTTTGTTTTTTCTCAGTATTCTGGGAATAATATTTACTTATTCCCGTGGCGGATTTCTTGGATTAGCCGTAGTGATACTTGTCATTAACTGGAGATCAAAAAGGAAATTTACTACAATTCCTTTAATTTTAATAGGCGGCATTATTATTGCCGTGTTCATTGTGCCGGATGAATATATTAACCGTATGAAAACAATTACTACACCTGAAGAAGAAAGAGACACTTCATCTTCAAGCCGGCTTTATTTCTGGAAAATAGCTGTTCAAATGGCGAACGACCATCCTTATACAGGGGTAGGAATGGGATGTTATCCGTACGCGTACGACTTATATGATGAGACAAGAGGGTATTACGGTACAAAAAGGGCAGTTCACAGTTCTTATTTTCAAATGTTGACCAATAATGGTTATATAGCCTTCTCTCTTTTTCTTCTATTGATTTATAAATCGTTACGCACTTGCGCTAAAATTCGTAAAAAAGTCAAGCATCGGAAAAATTTAAAATGGGTTGTCAGTTTCGCGAATATGTTTGAAATATCGATTATCGGATATTGTGTGAGCGGGGCGTTTGTTTCGCTTGCGTATTGCGACTTAATATATCATTTGTTTATTCTTATTACTTCATTAGAAGCTATCGCAAATAGTTATCTTGCCATGCCGATATCTAAAACAACTAAAGAAAAAACTCAAACACGCCAGCATGCCATAGCTTAGGCTAATTTTTATCTAACGATTTTGAAATTTCATGCAGAATTTCATCTCTGCCGTTTTTTTTTGTGGCGGAAAACAAAAGGCAGTCGTTATTATCTAACTGGAATTGTTTCATTATTGAGAATTTTCTGTTCATCGCCTCGTTTTTTGAAATTTTATCAGCTTTGGTCAGCACTATTAATATTGGCAGATGATAAGCCGTAGCCCATTTGAAAAAAATTATATCTTTCTCGGAGGGTTCGTGCCTTACATCAAGAAGCAGAATAATTTTTTTGATGCCGACCGCTTCCTTAAAATAAAGCTCAATTAAACGTTTCCATTTGTTTTTGACGGATTTCGGGGTTTTCGCGAACCCATATCCGGGCAAGTCCACAAAATAAAATTCATCGTTTACTAAAAAAAAATTAATAGACTGCGTAACCCCTGGAGTTTTACCTACTCGAACAAGTTTTTTTCTGTTTGCCAGAGTACGAAGAAGCGACGATTTGCCGACATTAGACCTGCCCGCAAAAACAAACTGCGGTTTGTCATAACAAAATTGAGACGGATTATATGCGCAATCTTTTAAGGTAACGGAAATTATTTTCATATTTTAGTCTTGTTTCCTGTTAAAAACCAAATCTTCAATAGCAAACACTTTAATGAGCATAGCTGTTCTAATCCACATACCGTTTCGTTCCTGCCGCCAGTATTTCGCACGTGGGTCGGCATCTACTTTAACCTCTATTTCGTGTCTTCTCGGAAGCGGGTGCATTATAATAGCGTCGTCTTTAAGCAACGGCAAATGTTTTTCAAGAAGCTGAAAATTGGTATAATCATAGTTTTTAGATTCCCCGTTTATATCGTGCTCATCTTGTATTCTTGTCATATATACCGCGTCAACGAGAGGAAGAACTTTTTTTAAATCGTCGTATTCATAATAAGTAATGTTCATTTTTTTAAGGAAAGATTTGATGTCCTCGCGCATTTTAAAATGAGCGGGAGAAACATAATATATTTTTATATCCTTATAGTTTGTAAGCAGGTAACTTAACGATCGAACCGTTCTTCCGCGAAGCAGGTCGCCCACCATAGCGATAGATTTTCCGTCTATTCCGCTGCTTTCCCGATGAATTGTGTAAATATCTAATACCGCTTGGGTAGGGTGCTGGTCTTTGCCTGAGCCCGCGTTAAAAATCGGTATCGGCCTGTCGGAGTTATTGAGCACCCAAGATGCTCTTTCAGCAAACCCTTCTTTCGGGTGCCTCATTATAATTGCGTCAAAATAACTCGAAAAAGTCCTTATTGTATCCTCCGGTGTTTCGCCCTTAACTTCTGATGATGTCGACGTATCGCGTACTTCCGATATCCCCATCCCGAGAATCTGGCAGGCGTTCATAAACGACAGGAAAGTTCTCGTTGAAGGCTGGACAAAATAAAGCATAATTCGTTTGTGCGATAATAAGGTTTTTAACCAGTTCAACCCTTCTTTTGTTTTTGCAATGAGCCTTGTATGGTTAGCGAGCTTAATTAATTCTTCAAGCAATGGGCGGTCAAATTGCTGAGAGATTAAAATATCAAATATTCGCCCGTCAGGAGCAGTGAAATATTGGACTTTTTGGTCTGTAGTAAAAGATTGAAAATCTTCCCATGGAATCTTTTTTGAGGAAAGTAAAGTTTGCATAATATACCTTTTTAAAATTATTATTTATTTTTTAATGCCGTAAAAATTTTTACTTTAGCTAATATTTCCAAAATGGGAAAATGCCATATTAAACGTGCCTCTGCCTTCAGTAAGGGAACGAAGTGTAGTACTGTATCCGAAAAGCATTGATAAAGGCGATAGGGCATGAATGCATTTAGGCACATTTGCGCCAATATTTTGTGGTTCGTCTTCCATATAAAAAACTATTTCATGAATTTGCCCGCCTCTCGCGTTAATATCGCCTATAACGGGACCTGTGTATTGTTCGGGCACGATTACTTCTATTTTCATTATCGGCTCAAGAAGTTTAGGAGAGGCTTTTTTCATCGCATTGCTGAAAGCGAGGTTTGCCGCGGCTTTAAACGCCAGTTCCGTGTAATCGTTCTCGTTAAATTTTATGTCGATTAATTTTATTTTTAAATCGGTTACAGGATAACCGCTGATTACGCCTGTGTGCATGGATTCGTCTATGCCCTGCTTGACCCAATCCTGAATTGTCAGGGGGATTGTATCGGCATTTTTCAAGTTGTTTTGATAAGAATATCCGGAATCACGCTCTTGCGGTTCAAGGGCGATTGTAACAGCGGCAAAAAGCTGTTTTTCAGCGATTATTTTATCGAAAATTTCTTCATGTAATACAGGCTGCGTTATTGTTTCTCGATATACAACTTGCGGCCTGCCTGTGCTAACATTGATGTTAAACGCCTCTTTTAAATGGTTTATTACTATTTCAAGATGAAGTTCGCCCATCCCTGAAATAATTTTCTGCCCTGTGTCCGGATCAATTTTAAATGAAAAGGTTGGATCGTCCTGAACAATTTTTTGTAAATATTCAAGTAATTTTTCTTCATCCGCCCTGCTTTTCGGTTCTATGGCGAGTGATATAACTGGTTCGGGACAAAGAATTTTTTCAAGAAGCAGCGGATCGCTTTCAGTATCGCATAAAGTATCGCCGGTTGCGGCTGATTTTAATCCGGTAACAGCTACGATTTCTCCGGCGTAAGCCTTATCAACCCGTTCTTTTTTATTGGCATGCATATAAAAAATGCGAGCCGCCTTTTCTTTGGCACCTGAATTCGCAATAGTTACAAATTGCCCTTTAGAAAGGGTTCCTGAATAAATCCTGATGAAAACCAGCCTTGAATCTTTATCGGTTATAATTTTAAATACAAGCGCGCAGAAAGGTTCGTTTTGTGAAGTTTTTCTAACGATTTTCCCGCCGTCCATATTTATTCCTTCCACAGGGGGAACATCAAGAGGCGAAGGCAGATATGATACTACCGCATCGATCAGCGGCTGTATTCCTTTATTGCGTAATGCCGCTCCGCATAAAACCGCAATAATATTGTTTCCAATAGTAGCTTTCCTTATGGTTTTTACTATTTCTTCCTTGGATACAGGTTGGGAATGCACAAATTTTTCAAAAATGTCATCGTTATATTCGGCTAATTGTTCTATCATAAATTCTCTATGGTTTTCAGCTTCTTCGAGCATATCGTCAGGTATATTTTTTACGATAATTTTTTCGCCTTGGTTATCCGGTGAGTTGTAAAGCGCTTTCATTGATATAAGGTCAATAGCGCCTTCAAATACATCTTCTTTGCCGATAGGAATTTGAATCGGAACGGGTTTACAGTTGAGCCTTGATTTCATCATATTAATACAATGGAAAAAATTCGCGCCTGCCCTGTCCATTTTGTTTATGAATGCTATACGGGGCACATTATATCGATTTGCCTGTCGCCATACGGTTTCTGATTGAGGTTCCACACCGCCTCTGGCGCAGAAAATAACTACTGCCCCATCTAAAACGCGCAATGAACGTTCGACTTCAATGGTGAAGTCTACGTGTCCGGGCGTATCAATAATATTGAGGCGGTAATCGTTCCAGAACACCATTGCCGCGGCAGAGGTTATTGTGATCCCGCGTTTTTTTTCGTCGGGCAGGTAGTCCATGATAGTGGTGCCTTCATCAATCTGACCCATTTTATGGGTACGGTGAGTATAATATAAAAACCGTTCGGTTACAGTTGTTTTACCGGCGTCAATATGGGCGATAAATCCAAAATTTCTTGTGCGGTTCAGCGGATGTTGAGACATTTAAGAGAAAATCCTTTCATAAGAAAAAACTGAGTTCATAAAATTTTATCGATAATATCATTTATTATTTGTTCTTGGCAATAAAATTCATTCATCAACAATAAATCTGATAGGTACAATATTAGCGATTAGTTATATTAATGGACGGCGTAAAATTCAATAATGGAAATGAAAGAAGTTTATGTTTTGTAATCGGCACCGTAAAGCATACCTTCTATTATTTGTTTTTGGAAACATAGAAAAACAAGCATTACGGGAATGGCGGAAAGAGATGATGCCGCCATCAGATGAGCCCAGTCAACATCGTATAACCCGATATATAAAGCCAACCCAACGGGCAGTGTTCTCATTTCAGCAGTATTTGTAAGAATAAACGGGTATAAAAAACTATTCCACGAAGTAACAAAAGTGTTTATGGCTACAACCGCTAAGGCGGGTTTGCACATCGGCAGTATAATTTTAAAAAATATCTGAAAATATGACGCCCCGTTGACTAAAGCCGCTTCAGCGTAATCACGGGGGATTTTGGAAATATATTGTTTCATTAAAAAAATGTTTATCGGTGAAATCATAAAGGGAATAATAAGGGCTTTATAGGTATTAAGCCAGCCAAGGTTCTGTATTATGATAAATGTGGGTATCATCAAAACCTGAACAGGAATCATTATCATTACTAATGTGGCGGCAAAAAGGGTTTTTCTTAACGGAAAAGTACCGAAAGCGAACGCGAATCCCGCCATTGTGCTGAAAAGTATATTTGTAAGCATTATAACTATAGCAATCAAAGCGCTGTTAAAAAAATATCTGCTGAAAAAGGCTGTAGATAAAACTTCTTTGAAATTAGATATCGTAAACGGCCTGTAACAGCAATATATCTTTTTCACCATTAATCTGCCGGATTTTCTGCTGTTAACGGATATAATAAGATGTTCAATATTTGTTTTGTCGACTTTAGAAAAGTCAAAATTTTTTAACGGGAAATTTATTTTTATCCATGAATTAGTTTTTTTTATGTTCACCGAACAGGACGTTTTGTTGCCGTGAATATCTTTAAGTGTTAAAATAAGTTCAGGAACAGATGAATTTAATTTAATGGTAATATTTTTAAAATCCAGGATATTCTGGCAATAGGTGTGTATCCAATGGATATAAGAATTAGCCGGCTGTGAATCCCATGAAAAAGATTCGTATTTGCCATGTTGTGTCTCAACACTTTTTTGAACTAAATTTGGAGCATCATGACTGCATATTGTGTCATAGTTTTTAGACGGTTCCCATATAACCAGATTCTCATGGTTTGATTTATTGAGTCCCTCGGGAATAAAAGCGATTTTTAATATCACGAAAAAAGGCAAAATTACAGCCGCAAAAAGAGGCAGTATAATCAAAAATAAAATTAATTTTTTATAACTGTTAGCGTTCATTAATTGTTTGCCTTCTTAAAAGGTATATTTCCACACAAGAAAATAATCCGATTATATATAGCAAAATATAACCTACCGCAGACGCCCTGCCCATATCAAATTGGGTAAATCCGGTTTTATATAAGTAGTAAACAAGTGTTGTTGTAGCTCCGTTAGGACCGCCTTGCGTCATAGCGAAAATTTCAGGAAAAACCTGAAACGCTTTAATGGTGTTTAAAACAACTATTAGTAAAATAAACGGTTTTAACTGAGGCAGTGTAATATATCTGAACCTCTGCCGTGAAGTCGTTCCGTCGATAAGGCTCGCTTCATATAATTCCCGGGGTATAGAGTGCAGTCCGGCAGTAAGAATAACCATATAAAATCCGAAAGAAGACCATATATTCATTACCATTATGGACGGAAGCGCTAATTTCGGGTTCATAAGCCAGTTTGACGGTGAAGGTAACGGTAAATGTAGAAATCTTAATATGTCGTTAAAAATACCTTCTGATGAATAAAAATAACTGAACATGGTAGCGGCTACTATAATAGAAATAGAAATCGGAGCGAATAAGCCAATCTGGATAAATCTGTTAAGATATATTTTTTTATAAATAATCATGGCACAGCCAAGCGCCAGTATAAGTGAAGCCGGACAAGTAAAAACAGCAAAATAACAAGTATTTAAGAATGCACGCTGGAATTCTTTGTCTTTTAAAATAGATATGTAATTTTCTAATCCGCAGAAATAAGTATAACCTCTCAGCGGGCTGTAATTAGTAAAACTTAATAAAAAGGAATATATAAACGGATAAAAATAAAAAATAAGAAAAATAAGTATCCACGGCAAAAGAAGAATATAAAAATTTATTGATCGGATAAACATAATTTTTTGTTTTTTTCTTAAATTTAATAAGCTCAATGCTAACAAGGTGATAAGACAAATAAGCATTGAATAAAAAATTATTTTTCCAAATGAAATACAGAAAAAACCTTTTTTTTCTAAGTTTTTGTTTTGGTCGGATAAAATTGTCTTTATAGAAAATTTTAATTTTTTTAAAACCAAATCAGGCGGTATGTTATTAAAAAGAGCATCATCGAGAGCATGAGAAATTTTTTCCTGTATAAGAGACCATTTATGATGAGACGGGGGGGTTTTTGCTGAATTGGCTTGAGCAATAAAAACGTTGCGGAAAGGCGAAGATACAATATTTTTATCTATTTTGGAATCTATTCTGCCAGTTAAAAAACTTGGTGACCTCTTAATTATATTCTTAATAACTTTTTTTGAAGTAAGGTAATCGATCAACATTTCCGCTTCTTTCGGATGTTTTGTCTTTTTGAAAATGACAAGGGTTTCACTTCCTATGAATGATACTGAATGTTTGTTTTTCGCAGGGATTAAACTTATGCCGAACCGGAGCTGGGGATTTAGCCGTGGTATTAAGTTAAGGTTCCATCCGCCTGAAACCATCATTGCGACATTTCCTAAAATAAAATTTCTGTCAATATTCGGCTGTCTTGCCAAAAGGGAGTAATGCGATAATTTTTGGTAATAACGTAATGTATCAATGTTTGTATCCGAATCAATAACTATCTTTTTCCCTGACGGATCAAAAATAGAACCTCCGGCGCTCCATATAAAGGGCAGAAACATTTGCCATGGAGTATAATTTTCGTCTATCGCAATAGCAAAAGGATAAATCCGCTTGGATTGGTTAAATGAACTTGAAATTTTTAAAATACAGTGATAGAGCTCGTCCCATGTTGTCGGCGGGGATTCGGGGGCTAATCCTGCTTGTTTAAAAATCGTTTTATTATAATAAAATACTCTTGTACCTGTAACCCATGGTAGAGCGTAATATTTATTATTTAACTCAACACTTTTTAATAATTCGGGTAAACATTTGTGGTTTTTTATGGAGTGAGATTCGGATAGGTCGTACAAAACACCTGAATTAGCAAATTTAGCTACCCATGTTGAACCAAGTTCACAAACATCGCTTGATATATCACCGACGATTGAAGTTGTGATCTTATCCAATCCGTCGCGCCAGTTCAACTGCTGCATTTTGATTTTTATATTAGGATGTTCTTGCTCGAATCGGTCGAGAATGATGCGCATTTGTTTTTCAGGGATGAGAAACTGCCAGAAAGAAAGCTCTACTTTTCGCTCGGCAAAAACTTGCGTATCAATTAGTAATAACGCAAGAAAAATGAAAAATATATGCTTAAATTTTAACATAGAAGCATTTTAATGACTAAAGGTTTGTAAATCAACAAAAAAGTGGATATAACAAGATTTAAGCGGCTTCATCAAAAAGCTTTTGGGTAGCCATTAGTTTACGAATATCTTGATGAATTGGTTTAGGCGCGATTTCCACATGAAAATAACGGCTTAACTGCGGAGTCAATGTTATTTCGTTTGCAGCTAAAAGTTCGGAAAACTCATTAAATGATACAGGTTTGCTTTTGCCGTCTGATTTTATAACATTGTTTACAATAAAAAATTCTGAATTTGTTAATTGATCCCGTTTAAAAAAACATCTCTCATATAAGTCGATTAATGTTGTTATATCGCTGATATTTTCAAAAATATTGGCTTTTTTAAGCTCGGTTTCTATAAACTGCCTGCTGTTAATATAATTTTTTTCGGTATCGCTAAGGATTGAAAAGAAATCGTTAAGCAATTTAGAATATGCGGGTTTATTGGTTTGCGGATATTTGTCGAAAGAAGATTTTAATTTTTTAAATATGGATAACGCCCGCGCTGTATTTCCTGTATAACTTTTTTGTTTTTCCGATAAAAGCGTTCTTGAGCGGGTAATCAAAAATTGTTCTTCTAACAATGGTAGAAGGTATTGCCAGTCTTGTGGGTTTAATACAGTTTCCCGCTCAAAAAACAGGTTAAAAAGTTCATCAAGAGATTTATCAGGAAATTGAATTGCCGTGTCCGCGAATTTTTTGATGAAAGGTTTGAATTTTTGGTTTATGTCGGTTAAATCGATAAATTCTGAAATGGAAGTAATGTGCATAGCGTTTTTCATCTCAACGGCAAGGGCGGATGAATCGGTTGAAATAAAATTAGGTATACCTAATGACCTAAGATAATCAATAAGGAAAATACCTTGCCCATTTTCAAGATTAGCCTCAACGGTATTCTCGTTGATTGTCTGGTAAGCAAGTTTATTATCCTTGGCAAGCGTTACAAGCGGATTATTTTCACGGGTTAATATTTTTAAATTGGACTTTAAGGTTTGCGGAGGAATATCTTTAAATTCCTGTTGTAAAGCGTTAAGTAAATTATCGGCGTTTTTATAGGACACGACATAATCGAAATCATCGCTTGCCGCTCCTTTTCGCAGTAAATTGCCATCAAGCGATTGGCGTATTTCTCCGGCGGTTTTGCCGTTTATGTCAACAGCGATAAGAAGCACATTTTTTTGTTCAAGAAGTTCTATTTCCTGTTTTACCCGCTTGATAGATTCCCTTAACGCAAAATTTTGAGGCGAGACATCGCCTGAAACAGTTTTATAATCTATAAGGAAAATCACCGGAGCTGAAGTTTCCCTGGTAATTATAGTGCTTATATCTATAACCGCATCACGCAGCTGTAATATTTCATCAGGAGTCATTAGAGTTTGGGCGTATAATTTAAAGGCTTCCGCCACAGGAGATTGTTCGTAATTTAAAAGAGCTTTTCGCGATATAATATTTTTTATTTTCTGTAAATGATTTTTTATCCCGGGCAATGTGAGAATATTTTTATGTTTTTCTATGATTTTTTTCAAGGCTTGGTTTGATATTTCGTCTATTTTTATTCCGTACAAAGCGAAAATATCGTTAAGCACTGGTAAATAATCCTTGTTTTTGAGAAATTCGTCAAAAAGTTGTTTTTCCAGTTCGGCAATCGGTTTGCCGTTGAAATGAGTTTCTATTGTGTCGGTGGACAGATCGTTGAGTTTAGCGCCCCAGAGAGCGGCAGCTTGGGCAAGTTGTTTCGTTTCCCTTAGATGATCAAAAAAACCTTTGGCTATAATAATATCTCCTTCTTCTGTAACGTGGAGAAAATGCGAACCTTGAATTGTATAACTTTCAGGTGAGCTTGGATAAAGATGTACCTTGCCGCTGGATAAGGCGGCATTCCAAAAATCTAAAGCTGTTCCAATAATTTGCTGATCAGTGCCTGTTATATCGTTACGGCTGGCAATAGAGGCGAGAGCGGTTTGAAATTCATTAAGCTGTAACCCTGATAATCTTGTTTTTATTTTTCCCCGATTTATATCGCCAATACCTAATTTAGCCCATGTTTTATTTATAGTGAAGTTTAATTCGCCATCGGAAAATACTGTCTGAATAGGAGTGCTCGGCAGCGGTAAAGAAGCAATATCAAATTCCTGCATTACTATTGGCACGTTAAGTATTTTTGAGTCAAATAAAAAAGTGCTCGTTAATCTCTGGTCGATAAGGTTCAGTTTTTGTCTTGCGGACACGGTTGAAGATATAATAGCTTTTTTACGGGCGAATATTTCATTTATTTGTCTTTGCCCTTGGGCAATAACAGGAGGCACGGTTTTTCCGTGCATGGACAGCTGTCTTTCAATAGAGGCTAATTTTTTCATCAAGGTAGGCAGCATTCTGTATTCATTTATCACGGATAGAAGTTCGCTTATAAGACGTTCGTAAGATATTTCACCGTTTATGCTCCATAATGGATCGTTTTGCAGGCGTTTTCTATGTTCTTGAGTTACGGAATCTATTTTTTCTTCGAAATAAAACTCATAAAACAGTTTAATGACTTCATTTTCTAAATATACCGTTCCCCGCATATTATCGGCAATTTCAGTTAAAATGTCCCAATGTTTAAAAGTCAGCATATGGGTTTTTTCATGGATAACGGTTTGGCGGTATCCCGGTAAATTTGGAGTTCCGTCGGGATTTTTATGGTCTGGGTGGTCGGAGTTTATTACTATTTCCCGGGCAACAGGGTTAGCTATGCCTCGCGGGTCATTGAAATCAAGATGCGGATGGTCGCGTTTTATTTGTTCAATATAAGCGTTAAACTGGTTCTGATTGAGTTTTCGTATTTTTACGATAACATTTTCTGAAACAGGCTGAATTTGAGCTTTTTTCGCGGAAGCCGCCGATACAGTATTCTCTGGCGCGAGCACCTCTGCTTTAAGGTGAAAATCTTTTTTATTTTTAGTGGTTACCGCGATATTGCCATATATTTTCATAAAATAATCACGCGATAAATAAGAATCTTTAATATCAGTGTTTGCCATGATTTCCGTAATAAATTCGTCTATGGCAGCGCTGTTTGTTGACTTTGCCGTTTCCATGAACGCGTTCGCTATTTTATCCCATTTTACTTGTGATTTTAATGCTTCAGTTAAACTGTAAAGAAAATTATCAGTCCCTACGGGATCGATTTTTAAAGAAGCGGTTAAAGCGGGGGGTATTAATCCATTGTTTTTTAATTCTCTTATAAATCTTTGGAACGTAAATGGGTCTGCTGATTTATAAGTTGGATTTTGAAGCATATTAAAAATTCGAGCCGAATTGTTTATATCCGAAAAAGTTACAGGAAGAAACAATGCGGATAGAGTTTGTGTGTCAATTCTCCTTAATTCGTCTATAACAGGTAAAATTGTTGTGCCGCCGCTGTTTCGGTTTAAGTATGCTTCTTGAGATTCAAAAATAAAACCGCCTTGCTCCTCGATAATAGCGGCGAGAAAAGCGCTGTCAAGTTCCGTTAAGGTTTCTTCGGGTTTTATTATCTGATTAGGTAAAGACCCGAATGAATTGCCGTTTACCTGCCAGTACCCGCCGAAATTCATTGCCATGCTTGAAAGCGATTGATGAATCGAGTGAAGCAGATCAGGATGAAAAACAAATCGCCCGTCAACATTGTTTTGAGTGTATGATTTTAAAAAAGATCCAAACGGTAAATTTTCTATATCAATGCTGACTTTTTTCTCGTCCCATTGTATAGCATCTATAATTTTAGGGGTTAGATTATTTGTTTGAGTTTCGGTTATTGAAGACGGATCTTTTATTAATTGCGCCAACTGGTCGACAGGGAACTTACCGGCAGCAGCATTATTGATTTTAGGCTGACCGGTAACCAGAAAAAATGAATCCCCTTTCTTTTCGATAAGAACCGCGTTTGAAAAAAGAGCCATATCGCCAAACGAACGAACAAGTATTGCGCTGTTTAGATCGTTATCCGCTTGTTTAAAAGTTGTAAAAGATTTATACGAGACTATATTTTTATGTTCATCTAAAATTTTTGACCGTTCAAGTTTATTAAGAAGAAGTTGTGATGACGGGGAATGGCTTATAATATTATAGCGTAACCGTGAATAGAAATAGTTATTTACATCAAGTTCTTTAAATTTGTCTAAAAAATCTTTTATGTAGTCATGGTTGCCCAGATATATATCGGTAACGGTTATGTCTTCAGGCAATGAAGACATAGGCATCACATTTTTACGGTCTAATAAATAATTGAAAAATTCCCGGGCGTTTAAGTAAGAAATTTCTTTATTATACTGCACCGGCACGGCGGGAGGCAGTTGTTTCGCCGTTCGTAAAGCGGTTAAAAAATTATTGAATTGTTCAGTGCTGACGGAATTTTGCAGGATTGGTGTGAAATCGGGTTTTGTTTCTTGCGGTTTAGCTTTATTTACGGCTGTTTTATCCGGCGATACATTTTTTTGATCCTCTATAGTGTTGTGAATATCATCGACCGGTGTTTCAAGTACGTTGGTTGATTCGTCAAACAGTATATGTGTTACGGAAAAATGAGGTATGCGGAAAATATCTGCTAACCTTTCGTCTTGGGCGGTAATATATTTTTCGGCGTTCTCGGAAAGTTTAAATAAAAGTATATTATTGGGTTTAAATAAGGCTTGTTGTAAATCGCTTATTTTTTTTGCCAATGAATTTGGCACGGGTTTGCCTTCAGTTTCCAATTTTGTTTTTATATCCGAATATTTAGCAAGAGCGGATATTACCGTATTAAATCCGTTTGACGCGGCTATAATTTCATTAACGATTTTGCGGTAATTGATTTGCCCGTCTGTGGCAAAAGTCGGGTCCTCAGCTATGGCGTCGAGTTGTTCTTTGGTGATTGTTGAAACAATTTTACCTTTACGTATTTTTATAAGTTCTTTTTTTCCTTTTTCTTTTTCAGTTTGTTCCTGCGGTGTGCCGGTTTCGGGTTGTTCCTCTTCAACATTAAGACCGGGGATTTGCGATCTTTTCAGAATAAGAAAATATTTTAAAATTTCATTTTTTACTTTTTCATCTGAATTTATCTGTTCAACTAATTTGTCTAATACCCCCGGGTTACGGTGAAGCAGATAATGTGTTTGCTGGCGGATAATAGTGGATAATATCATATCTGGATTGACTGTGCCGTCCGCGTTTAAGTGATAAGGGTTACTGATGTTTATGCCTAATTCTTTGCTTGACGGATCAAAAAAACCTGTTACATCCTGAAAATTTAAGTCGGGCGATTTAGCGAGACCTGAAGCGCGCTCAAAAAAGTTTGAGCCGGATAGATACTTAGGGCGCAGCTGCATAAAATCTATTACCGATGTTGTTACGGTGTATGCCTTGCCGAGAGTGGCGTCGTCAAAAATTATATAATCTTGTTCCCCGGGCAGAACCGGCGGAATATCATACTGAGTTTTTTTCATTGTAGCTGTGAATTTATTAACGAAATATTCTTTGTCTTCTTTTGCTAACAGATTTTTTGTGAGGGCGTATAAATCGGGATCGGACTTGATATAGCCAATGGCAAAATCCCAAAATTCAAACGGGCTTAAAAAGCGGTTTTCCGCCTGCACTTTAGCCTGCATTTTTCTTAATGCTTCAAGAAAAAGCTGTTTTCCTTGATAAGGTTCTTCGTATTCTTCCAATTCCCGCAGAAAATGGTTTGCCGCCGGTTTATCTTTTAGCATAAGCTGGCTTATCCTTAAAAAATCATACATTACAGTAATAATTTCTTCAAGTTCTTTATTTTTTATGTTTATAAGAAAATGGTTCCATTCGTGAGGCAAAGCTAAATATTTAATAAGCGAGGGATAAGATAAAATTTCAGTGCTGAATTCTATTATCGAATCATCACGGTTTAAGTGAGCGCTTTTTTTCATGCCGGATTTAATTTGTATTTCCTTTACATCCGAGAAAATTTCTATTTCTTTTCTTATTGATTGAAAAAATTGGATAAAAAACCTTATTTCATCTTGTGAAACAGAAGCTCCGGCAAGCAGGACAAACCCGCGGTTTTCAGGTAACCTTCGGAAAGTAACAACCGTGTTTTCCGTGCCGGTTTGGGCTTGGTTTATCCTGCGTAAATATAAATTACGTTCAGTTGTTTCAAAAAGCTGTTCTCCGGGGGTTACAATCTTGTATGCCGATGTTTTATGCAGCACTTGAGGTTCGCCGTTAACTTGATTGTAAAAATAAACCGATGACGATGCGGGGTCTATAAGGCGTACAGACGAAACATCATCCTGCCGTAATTTTTCTAACGCTTCATTAGATAATGACGGTTCAAAAACTATTCCGAGAGGATTTGCTATAACTCTTTTATCCCGCGAATCAAACGGGAACCCGGTCAACGCGTCTCTGCGGTCTACGCCCGGTTCGGCGTATTTTGCCAGTCTTTCAGGCGAGTGGTTACGGTAAATGCCGATTAATTTCTTATCGCCGGTTACATATTTATTTAGATATTTTTCAATTTTATCAGGATTAAGCACAAATTTTTCATCGTCTTGAAAAGAATAATCATCTTTGCCAAGCGGAACAATGTCGGTTACAACATATCTTCCGCCAACGAATGCCCCGAACAACAAACCGCCGGTAACAACAAACTTTTCTTTGGAATAATTAAACGTGCTCTGATTGATTTCCCGCCAGAAAATAGACGTTAAAGCAGGATCAGACCAAATTATTTGAGATACTGAACCGGATTTTGAAGGATCAAAAACAACTACCGAAGATTCAGACACGGCAGTCGATAAAATTTTTGTTTTTTCAACAGGCATAGCCCCGAACAGCTGCTGCTTTATTGTATCGGTATAATCCGCCCCTAAAAGAATTTGCCGTTCTTTTAAAGTGGATTCTACTAAATCAGCGTTTTGTTTATCCATAAACAAACGGTATCCGTCCTCGCCTAAAATTTTTTCTTTTTTTATAACAAAAACCTCATTTTTACTATAAGGGAAAACCGCTGTTTTATCAAATTCCTTATATAAATTTTCTATAAGGAACAAGAGTGCAGGGAAGGTAACCGTATCAGGCAACTCGATTTTTAAAATATTTTGTTCGTTAAGGAAATTTAAAAATTTTTCGGGAAAAGAATATTTTTGCAAATCGGAAATTGTAAAAGATGTCCAGTTTTGGTTTATATCACGGTACATTTGGGATGCAGAGAGCAAAATTTCAGAACGGTTGTAATTTAACGCTAAATTGTTATCTTTTTTTCTATCTAAAATGTTTTGGGCAATGAGAAGGTCTATCAGAGCTTGAGTTTTATCGGGCGATTGAGGCAGGGCGTCTATAACGTGTTTTTCAGAAACGGATTGAGAATCTGAAAAAAGTAAAATCATATCGGTTATATCTGAACTGTCCAGTTCATTTAAACTGAAAGATTGGTTATCGCCTGATTTTTGGGAAGAATAAATAGCGATTGGCGACCCGCCCACATTAAGCGTGGTAAGCAGGGCAGTGTCTTGAAATGCCTCAAGAGGCGTTTTTCGTGTATCGGGCACAATGATATTCCTTACAAAAAAATCTTGTCCGCTAATAGTTAGTTTAAGGTCAATACCTTTATCTTCATTGCGTATCAGGGAAAAATTTTCAAGACTTACAAAATTTTTTAATTTCCACTTGGCAATTTTTGCTATCCGGTCTGAGAGATCAGTTAATCTTGACTCGTCCAACGGTTCCAATAAAGGCAGTATTGTTGCTTTTATCGGTTCAAGAGCGTTTCTGATACCTGCGCATACATAAAAACTTTTTATCTGGTTGCGCAGTGATTCGGCTCCTAAGGGATCGAGCATTACCTCGGAAGAGGGAACCAGCTTTGATTCTAAAGCAAGCGTATCGGACTGCTTGTTAATTGATCTTTTTAAGTTAGATTCGAGAAGCTGCAAAAATTTGTCTTTTTTGTTGGATAAAAGAGAGTAATAATTTTTATCCTCTGCAGTATGCCCGATGTTAGGGGATATAATCGAATAAGATATGTTTTTTTCTTTTAATAACCGCCGTATCCCATCTGTATGGAACCCGCCGCTATAAAGCACGCACCGGTTGGCATGGTTTTGTTTCATAGCGAGTATGGTGTTTTCAATAAGGGCATTATTGCGTTGAGACGCTTTCTGGTAAAAATCACAAACATAAGAAAGAATGTAAGTTATGAAACTAATAGTATTGTTTTCAATAGGGGATACAATGTTATGGCTGCTCTCAGCGTCATCCATTAATTGAGCAATATCATCTTTATTAAAATTTTTAAGAAGTTTTGATAACCGTTTCGCAGAATGAGGAGGCAGGCAAAGGCGGCATGCTTCTTTAAATGTTTGCGATGTTTCTATCAGATTATCAAGATTTTTCGCGTATTTGGTATCATATAAAGATTCTTTTATGGATTTATACGCCTCTTTAAGTTCTGCAAGCAACCGTGTATGATCGATTGACTGGAGAATTCTTGAGTATTCCCTGCATTTTGAAAAATTTTTAAAATCGTCTATATCAATAAGATATTCATCGCATAAACCAATTACGGCATTGTAAAAATCGTCGGTGCTTATAGTATTGAATTTATATTTCATATTTGTTTCGAGCAGGAATCTTCTATCTTTTTCAGAAGCGTATTTAAGGCATTCTTTTAAGATAGAATCTTTTTCAGACTCAACTTTGGTAAAATCTATTGCGGTTTTTAATTTTGCGGCAGAGGCGAGAATAGAAATATTTTTATAAGGTGTTAGCTTGATGCCGGTTTGCGAGGCGTACCTGTCTATTACTTGAAAAAAATCAAAAACAGTGGTTGTTCCTTCAATATACTCATTATATTGTTTATCAATGCGAAGCAGGTCGTCTGAGAAATAAATAGGTTTTAGTCCAACTAAATAATCGGTTATATTATCAAGCAGAAGCAGTCCTTTTTTGCGGAACGATAATGATTTATAAAATGAGTAGTAATTTTCTATATAAAGTTTTTTGTTTTCTATGCCTTCGACTAATATTTTGTCGGGCGATTGAATAGATAGATATTCCACACCGTTTATTTTGCCGTTTTTTATAAAATTAATTAAGACGTCGTTTTTTGCCTCTTCATCTGGAAATGACGCTAAGTCGTTTACGGATAAAGAGCTTGCGTTGCCTTCAAGACAAATTAAGGAAAAATTGTATTTCTGAACCAAATTTTTTATTATCCGTATGGAGTTGAATTGAGCATCAGGATTGCAGTGGGCGTCTTTAATATGCACAACCCATAAATCGGAATCGGTTAAATTTTCTTCGTCTAATACGCCGAGGCTGCCGAGAATATCATTTGTTATGGATTCCGATGAGAATGAGGGGAAAGGAAACGCGAATGCAACTAATGCCAATGCGCAAATATATAAAAAATATTTTTTCATATTATTGAACCCTATTTGAAATTAATAAAGATTTGTTATTAAAATATTT
>JAGGZS010000296.1 GCA_021161885.1 bacterium | reverse complement strand
TACTTATAGTTAATAAGGAGGATAAAAAATGAAAAAGAATGAAATGTTGGGATATGAGCAGGGATTGGTGCCTGTTTATAGGTGTGCAGTTATTGTGTTCAGGTGAATCTTATTGAAAAAGGAATATCGTTATATTTCAGCACAGATGGCCTTTTTTAATTTTGCCGGGGTCTTGCATGAGGGGTCGTCCAAGCTGACTAATTTTTATTTGTCGAAAATGTTTGACAAATCAAACAATAATCAAGATAAAAAGATCGGAGTAACTGTGTTTATGGAAAAATATTTAAGTGAACTTAAAGTCAAAGATGAAGGAAAGGTCAAGGGGATTTTAGGGAACGGAGTTCTAAAAAAGAAATTGCTTGATATGGGGGTTATCCCCGGCAGTTATTTTGAAGTTACAAAACAAGCTCCTTTAGGCGGTCCGATTGATGTGAAAATAAAAGGATATCATCTTACCCTTAGAAAAGCGGAAGCTGAAAATATTATGGTTGGGGTGGATTGGAATGAATAGGCTGATTGATGTTAAAACCGGGGACAGCGCAGTTTTTGTATCCATTGAGGGAGGTTGCGGGGTGATAAAAAGGTTAAGCGAAATGGGTTTGGTTCCGGGAGAAACAATTAAAGTTCTCAACGGTTCGGGAATAGGGCCTGTCACGCTTTTTGTCAAGGGAACAAAATTGGTATTAGGGTATGGGTTAGCTAGGAAAATATTTGTTAAGGAGGTTTTAGGATAATGGCAGACAATAAAAAAATAACGGTGGCTTTAGTTGGCAACCCTAATTCAGGGAAGTCCACTGTGTTTAACAATCTTACCGGAGCAAGGCAGCATGTCGGTAATTACCCGGGGGTGACTGTTGAAAAAAAGCAAGGCGACGCTTTGTATAAAGGATACTCTTTGACGGTTGTTGATCTTCCGGGAACATACAGCTTGTCGGCTCATTCTGAAGATGAAATTGTTGCTCGTGATTTTATTATCAACGAAAAACCGGATGTTTTTATCCATATTGTAGACTCATCTAACTTGGAGCGGAATTTATATTTGTTTACGCAGTTATCCGAACTGGATGTGCCCATAGTTTTAGCCATGAATATGAGTGATATGGCTGAAAATAAAGGGCATAAAATTGATTATGACAAGCTGTCTCGCCTTTTGGGTAAACCAATTGTTCCTACAGTAGGGAATAAAAATAAAGGAATGGATAAACTGCTCGACATGATAATCGGAATTTATGAGAAAAAAATAAAATCTGAAAAAGTTACGGTCGATTATGGTCTCGAGTTAGGTGAAGAATTTAAAAAGATTAAAAAACTGCTTAAGGGAAATGAATTGAATGGCTTTCCGGTTGACTGGCTTACCGTTAAATTGTTTGAGCAGGATCCGTTTGCCCTTGGTATTGCGGCTAAACTTCCTCAATGTAATGATATTTTAAGTCAAATAACTAAAAGCCGCCATCATTTAATTCAGCATTTTAAAGATGACCCGGATGTCCTTATTGCCGACCGTAGATACGGGTTCATTAGCGGAGCTTATGCTCAGGCAGTTATCCATACTGTTGAAGAACGCCAGGATTTTTCCGATAAAGTTGATAAAATTATTCTGAACAGGTTTTTGGGGCTGCCGATTTTCGGGTTAGTCATGTACAGTATATTTAAGTTTACTTTTACCTTTTCAGAACCTTTGGTAGGCTGGTTTGAAGTTTTGTTTGAATGGTTGGGCGGTGTAGCGGGTTCTATTATTCCTGAAGGACTTATCCAGTCATTTGTTATTGACGGAATCATAGGCGGAGTTGGCGGGGTTTTGGGTTTTTTTCCTTTGGTTCTGTTTATGTTTTTTGCCATAGCTTTTTTTGAAGACAGCGGGTATATGGCAAGAGCGGCTTTTGTTATGGACAGGATAATGCATAAGTTCGGGCTGCATGGCAAATCATTTCTTCCGATGATGATTTCTACCAATGGCTGTGCTGTACCTGGTCTTATGGCGGCAAGAACCCTTGAAACCCAAAAAGACAGGTTAATAACAATGATGATTACGCCGTTTATGATTTGCGGCGCTAAACTTCCTGTATTCGCTTTATTTATCGGGGCGTTTTTCCCTGCTAAACACGGAGCAAACATCATGTTTATTATGTATACTTTAAGTGTTGTTATTGCTTTTGGTTCAGCGTGGATTTTAAAGACATTCGTGTTTAAAGGGGAAAACGCTCATTTTGTCATGGAACTGCCTCCTTATCGTATTCCTGCATTAAAGGGGTTGTTGTTGAAAATGTGGGAAAGAGGATGGCTTTACCTTAAAAAAGCCGGGACAATCATCCTGCTGGTATCCATTTTTATCTGGGCAGGGTTTACGTTCCCCCAATTTAAAGCCGAAGAAGGAATTCCCGCGCAAACTGCTGCTTCAATGCAGATGGAACAGAGTTTTGCTGGAAGATTAGGCAAATTTTTTGAACCGGTAGTAAAACCGATCGGAATGGATTGGCGCGGAGGAGTCGCTTTATTAGCGGGTATTGCCGCGAAAGAAGTGGTTGTGAGTACACTCGGCACAATTTATAGTCTCGGTGAGGTTGATCCCGAGGAGCCTGATTCGTTAAAGGAAGGGTTGCGGAAAGATCCTTTATGGAATCCGTTAAAAGCGCTTGCGTTTTTAATGTTTTCGCTTATTTATTTGCCTTGTTTTGTTGCTATGGCTGTCTTTTATCGGGAATCCGGTTCAAGCCTAAAGTGGCTGTCTTTTTTGATCTTTTGGACTACTGTTATGGCATGGGGCGCTTCGTTTATTGTTTATCAAGGCGGTAATCTGATTGGATTTGGAGGATAACGCTATGGAAAAAATGGTTATATATTTACTCATAGCAGCGGTCTTTATTTTTTTATGCCGCAGGTTATGGGTGTTATTTACCAAAGGCGAATCTACAGGTTGTTCTTGTAATTCTAAATTTAAGTGTTCCGAAGCATGTTGCAGTAACGGTCAAAATATTACAAACAAGCAAAACGGCGTTAATAAAGATCAAAATAAAATGATTTGTGATTTTTAATGCTAATAAGGTGAAATGCGCTTGGTTTGACTAATAAGATAATTTTTAAATAAAAAGGATAGATTGTTTATGCATTTTGTTTTGGATGAAAATAAAAAAATGGATGATATTTTAAAATTTATAGAGGGGGTAGATTATGGTGAAGTTGTTATAACTATACATGATTCACAAATAGTTCAAGTAGAAAAAAGAGAGAAAAAACGGTTTAATGTACAAAAGCGACTTTAAAAAAAGAGCTGTATTATTTTATGGAATATTCCGACTGGACAGCCAGAGGGATATATTAAGGAGATTTTTTATGTTTCCAAAATTGTTCAGTTGGTTTTTTGTTGTAAGTATTTTTGTTAATTGTAACTCAGTGTTTGCGTTATCTGATTCAAAGAAAATAGATATAATGCAAAAAGAGATGGAGTTAATAAAAAAACAGTTTCAGTCCATGATGAAAGAAATAAACGATTTAAAAAAGGAAAATGCTGATTTAAAAACTGCCGTAGATAAAAGTCATACTATGCAGATGAATATTCAGGAACGATTAAACATAAGCGTAACATCTGACGAGGCATTACCTGAAGGCAGCACGTTTATAAAACATACTGTAAATCCTTTTGGTTTAAGGGTATCGGCATCCGCAACCGGAGTGCTTCAGTGCTCCGCGGGGAATAATCCGCAGGATACGACTAATGCGGAGGGATCTTTTGATCTGGTATTTGAAGGCGATGTTTGTGAAGGCGGAATGTTTCTTATTGATATAGAAGCTGTAGAAAACGATGGGCCGGACAGTGTGCTCGGCACATATTCAGGTCTTAACGATGATGCTGGCTCAACCGACCGCCATGTTGATGTACTTGAGGCATGGTACGAACAAACCTTATTCGATGATAAATTTGTGTTCACTGTGGGATTGATAGATATCAGTAATTATTTTGATACTAATGAAGTAGCTAATGACGAAACAACTCAGTTTCTCGCCAGCGCTTTTGTGAACAGTAATGTTTTTGACGCACCAGGTAACGGAATGGGAATCCGTGGAAGTTATTCATTTACCGAATGGCTTGATTTACATTTAGGGCTGCAAAGCGGTGACGAAGACGGTGATTTTGTTTTTGACAGGGTTTTCTTTATATCCGGTTTGGATTTCCATACAAATTTTTTTGGTAAATCCGGCAACTACAGGATGTATTTATCCGTGCACGGTGACAGGCATGATGCCCATAACTCTGATGAAAATGATGAAAGTGTCGGGTTCGGGTTCAGTATCGACCAAACTATAACAGATAAAATTACTACGTTCGCAAGGTTGGGCTTTCGGGATGACCAAGCGGCTGAATCGGAGACTGAATGGGCTTGGAGTACAGGGATTCAGATAGCTGAACCGTTTGCTTCTCGTCCTAATGATATGATCGGTGTAGCTATAGGGCAAACTCAGCCTAATCGTGAAGTTGTGCCAAATTTAAAAAGAACAACTTTTGATTATGATAGCGACGGAAACGAACAAAATGACTATATGGCTTCAATAGAAACTCTTACAGAAATGTATTATTCTTTTCAAGTTAGTGAAAAGTTTACAGTTACTCCACTGATGCAGTTGGTTTTTCAACCTTCGGGCGATGCCCACGAGGACGCTATGCTGATAGGCGGGATAAGGGGACAATTTGATTTTTAATTTTTAAATATTTTAGGTGTGTCATAAAAAGTGTGTAAATGTTATCCGTCAGATAAAGTGGGACAGATGGGACAATTTTATTAGAGGAGACTTTCAACCGGATTATTTATAAATAATCCGGTTGAAATCTTGATTATAAACCAGAATAGTTCCAGTGTCCACAAAATTATCTTTTAAAGCTCATTGGTTGAGCATGTCACTTATTGTCTTATTGATAGCTATGATGAATTAATGGATTTACTCAATAAAGCTTAATGATTATTTGAAATTTTTATTGACCTATTTACTATCTATTAGTATTTTAAATATATCCACAATAAATGATATGTCCCGTGTTTGAAGGATTAAATCCTGGACGTAAAAATAAGTAAAACCTTCATGGTATTTGTGCGTAGATATACAAAAACTATGAAGTTTTTTTACGTTTACAGGAGGTCTTTCATGCCGCGACACAGAAGCTTAACACTCAGAAAATTCGTAGATTCAATCGATCATCAACTAATGGAACGCTATTTTACTACAAAGTTCTCTACTTACAAATTACCGGTGCATATTATTCTCGATGCCGAAACAGTTGAAGATTTTATGCAGGATCCCCGCAACATTGAAGCCAAAGGATTAATCAAAGAGGATTTTAGCCGGATTAACGATATCTGCGATAAAGGCAAGAACCATGTTGTCCGATCATACCGGTTTCACGAGATACCTATTGACGGTAAATTGACGCCACAGGGATTAGCGATGCAGCTTTTTCTTGATCATCCGGAAGCATTCGATTATGCGTTCGCGTGGCATTGTTACTACAATTCATCAAGCAAAATGAGCCATCATAATATTCCTGGTGATTTTGAATTATCCGATAAACAAATCGAATCGTTTCAAAAAGATACAAAAGACTGGTTTGAGAACCTTGCTAAAGGCGAAGAATGTCAGGTTCAAACGTATAATGAAGACGGACAGACGGTTATTCTGGTAAAACATGGAAGTTATGTACAGACAATAGCGCATTGGAAAAACGATGAGATCGAGACCATTTCGTATCGACCGGCGCATGAAGATTTGCTTCTATATGATAAAGACAAAGGTTTGTTATCAATCAAAGCGAGGTTAGATAAAGATCGACAAGAATATATACGGTTATTCTCTAAGCATCTTATGCAAGATGAATCGCTGGCTGATCGGGACGATCTGAACAAGATTTACTCTCTGCAACCTTTGCAAGATGGATCGTTTGACTGGAACGGTAACGAGCATATCCGGCAAATAATATTGACTAAGATTAAACTTGTCTTGCGGGATAGTACCAATACGGTTCTTGAAATTAAATCAGATGATGTCCGTAAATCGTTAGATATGCTTGGTTACAAAAAATTAGGTTTACTTATATCTGTTCGGTTCAGGTTTGTATTAGACATTGATGGCAAGACACGGAAAGTATCGTTTATGATCGCACCGCCTGATGTAAGCGATCTTTCGCGGAAAAAATATTCCGATATAATCTCAAGTTACCTCACAAAACAAGGAGTTAAACTCGTATGATAAGTTTAGTCTTAGAACGATTGGAAATGTTTCCTGATTTTGTGATACGGCAGAATGATAATTTATTCGAACAATTAAACAAATCCGGTTTACTGGATTATATCCAGCCAAACCCGTATCATCAATCGTATCCATGCCCATATAGCTTATGTTCAGAAGGTTGTGATATGGAAGTCGTGGATATGAAAGGTACTTTATACGCAATTTGTGCTAACGACCCTGAAATTGATCCGGTTACGGTTGATCGCGAATTATTACATCAGTATCGATTCTCTATGTACAAATTTTTAGGTCTGCTAAAAACCGCAAATGATATTTCAGGTAAGATTGAGAAAATATCATCTGACGGTTATTATCTGGGCGGGAAGAAGTATGGTGACCAGAGTATAGGGTTTGTTTTTGTGCGTAACGTCGATGCGTTGCAACTTTCCGGTATTAAATCGGTATGTGATGAAGAAAAAGTCGTCATGTTAACTCCAACCACAAAAATAGATAAACTCGATATAGCCGGTCGGGATATTCTGAATGCAACACTTATTGACTCGTTGCGCGATGATTACGGGTTGGAACTTGATTTACGCTCATTGAACGTTCAATCTACAAAACTGATTTTTCTTGACGAGAAATCCAGTGGCAGGTCGTATTTTGTAGAATTCAATGGCGACAAATGTTCTGTTCCCTATGCGAAATTCGTATTATTATTGTTCATGGTGTTTAAATTAAAAAAAGACGGTATGGGATGGGTGAATACAGATATGGTTGATAAGGAAGGAATTATTGAATCTGATAACGATATAAATCATTTATATCGGTTAATCAGTGAATTGACAAAATGTCTGAAACAATGTAATAATTTAATCAAGAATGACGGAGCGGGAAATTATCGGTTAAATATACCTTTGCGGAACATATCATATCCATCTGAACAGTGGTTATGTGATACATATTATGTTGTTCTGAAAGCAGTAGAGCGGGAACGAGAACGACGAAAAAAACAGAAGAAAGAACGATTAACATTGGAAAAATAATCATGGAACATTTTTCTACAATAAATCGCATAGCAATTCTGGTGTACCCGAAGAAACCATTCATCGACTGGTTGAAATATGTCGATCCGGAAGTACCTATTTGTGATGATGCTTTGTCTATATAATTAAATTACAATTACGCAAAGTTAAGGTGTTTGAAAATACTGTTTTCATGTGTTATATTATAAGTAGATAATAACAAAGGAATCCGTATGTTTACATCCAAGGGGGCAACTATGAAAAAAATATTGTTTTTTATAGCTTTTTTATTCTTTTTTATTCCATCCTTACATTCAGCTTATTCCGCAACACTAATTGATACAGGCGAACCTCCTTACTCTGAAATTCCAATGCGAGGTTCGGGTTTAGAACGTAGTCAAACTCCTGAGGGAATAAAATTTAATTGGGTAGCTGGCAAGATTACGTTAAATGACTATTATAACATTAATTCAATAAAAAGTTTTTTTGATCATAATAGACCAATACATTATCCTATCCCTAACCAAGGACCATTAATCGATATAACACTTGTTATTTACGGAAATACAGAAAAAGATTTTGGTAATGAAGTAGCTGAAGTACCTGATTTAAATACAATATTTTATACAGATACATTCGGGCTTCCAAGTGACTGGCAGTATGGCTGGTATGGACTTGAAAATATTAATTGGCTTTTATTGTCTGGCGAATATTGGATCGCTCTCGAGATTCATAACCCAGTATTTATGGAAACATTTTTGTCCACCCCGCCCAACACTTTGGAAAAGCTTGCCCAGACAAATGAACAAGCATTAAATGATGTAGGATACTTTCCTGCTGCTGAAAGCTTTGCCTTACGTATAGAAGGAGACGTTGTTCCTGAGCCTATAAGTATTTGTCTTTTTACATTCGGTGCTTTTCTATTAAAAATTTTCACTAAAAGAAATTAAATCTTTTAACATTCCTCAAAGGAGTACTTCTTATGAGAAAGTGGATATTTCTATTTTTTCTCACAAATGTATTTTTGTGTGAAGTTCTAATTGCCCAAACAATGAACGGCAACACAAGGTTTAAAAAAAATAGAAAAATTCCAAGAGATCAAGGCATAAGCTCATTAAAATCAAGGGCGGTTGAATTCAAAAAGAATAATTTTAAAATAAATTTTTCTGAATATAGAAAGCAAAAAAGAATTTATGTTAAATTTAAAAATTCTCCCACAAAGGCAGTAAGAAGAAAACTGAAAAATTTTGGAATTGATTTAACAGAATATTTAACAAATGATACTTACGTGATTAAGGTGGGGCAAAACCGAATAGATAAAATGAAAAAACTTTTTCATATAACCGGTTTTGCAGAAATAGACCCCACCGATAAAATATCAGAACAACTCTATAAACAAAATATTCCTACTTATGCTAAAGATGGTAATTATGTTAAGCTGATTGTCACGTTTTTTAATGATGTTGAATTTAATGATGCAATCTCTATTGTTAAATCAGTTGGCGGAATTGTAGAGTCACAAAGTTTTTCTCGGACAAATAAACTTAAAATAACAATTCATCCATTGAATATAAGAAATTTAGCAGAAATAGATTCGGTTAAATATATTGAAACAATCCCTCCGCCACCAACGATCAATAACATTGATGCTGGGGAATTATCTAATGTTTTTTGGGATAATGACGGAAACACGCTTTCCGGTCTGTTTGATCAAGATTACTCAACTAATCCGTGTACTACTTATGCCCTCACAGGATATGGAATAAACGTAGCTATTAAAGACGGAGGAAAAATATATTCACATTCTGATTTTAACGGGAGATTAACTATTGTCGATAATGATAGCGTTAAGTTACATCCGACACATGTTGCCGGAACTATTGCTTCTGCCCTAAGTATTAATGATAATGATGGGGATACGGGCGGAATGGCTGAACGTGTTAATCTGTATTCATTTAGTTATAATGTTGATGGCTCTAATCCGG
>JAGGZS010000039.1 GCA_021161885.1 bacterium | reverse complement strand
ATATATAATGTGAAATAATATTCGATTTTTTCTTTTTTTAAATTAAACATCAAATTTTTTCTTACAAAAACATTCAATTAAATCGATTTTATTTCTTTACAAACTAAACCGAATATAATAAAAGTTAAAAATATCACTCAACTTTTTCAGGGGGACAAATGAAACAACTAAAAAAAATTCTTTATGTTGAGGATAATGTTGACGACCGCTTTTTTATGAAATATATTCTCAACAAAATAGACCCGAATATAACTATTGACGAAATAGATAACGGTGAAGACGCCTTAAATTATTTAAGGACAAAGAAAAATAATTATGAAATTATTTTTCTGGATATTAAACTTCCAAAATTATCCGCTTTTGAGATACTGTCCATTTTAGATAATGAGCACAAACAAATCCCCAGCGATAAAATTTGTATACTAAGCACATCCTCAACGCAAAGAGATATCCAAACAGCCCAGCGCTACGGTATTAATCAATTTATCAGTAAACCTATCCGTGAAGATATGTTAAAAACAACTATCAGCAGGTTAGGATTCTCTTTGTAATTTACAAATGAAACCCTTTTGACATATCAACACCGCATTGATGCCTTAATAATTAAAGAGACTCTAAAATACGCTCAAGTTTTCCTATGATTTCCCTGATTCCAGAATCGTCAGGCTCTATCTTATAAACTTTTTTGCTGATAAGCAAAGCCTCTTTTATAACATTTAGTTTTACGTAAACATCTATAAGTTTCTTATATGCGGCAATCCTCTCAGGAAAAATATCAACCGCTCGTTTCAAATAAAAAATCGATTCGTGAAAATCACCTCTTTTATAGACCTCATCTGATTTTTCAATAAGCGCATTATAAAACTTATTTTTTTCTTCGTCCGTAACAGCGGTCGAATCCTCAGGCATATTCAAATCATATATAAACTTTTTTACTCCAGTAAGCCATACAATATTTTTCCGGGCGACAATATTTTCAGGCTGTAATTTTAATATTTTTAAATACAATTTTCGGGCGTTGTCATAATCTCCACTTAAGATATAAAGCGTAGCAAGATTACTTAAAGCGTTAATTGAATCCGGCTTGCTTTTAAGGGCTTCATTTATATATTTAAAAGCAGATGAAATATCGCCGGACTTAAAAGCCCTGCCTGCTTTATCCATAACTTGTTGAAACAAAGTTTGATGTGAATTTTCAAGTTCAACCTTTCGTTTATTTTGTTTAGCCTTGAGCGCAAGGTCAATAGAGTTAATATAATTTCTGGCGCGGTTATTTTTGCGGTCAATCTTAATAACAAGCCTAAACATTTCACGGGCTTTTTCCAATAATCCTTCACGCAAATAAACAAGCCCCGCATTATAATGGACAACATCGTTATCATAAGCTATTCGGCAGGCTTTTTCATAATAAGACAGAGCTTTTTTGAAACTTTCACGCTGTTTGTTAACCCCTATCATAAAATAATAATCAGCAAGCATACACCGGCAGTTATAGTTAAGATACATTTCATCCGGCTCCATAGGGCGGATTTTAAATTTATCCCAGTCTTTTATCATATCCGCCCGCATATCAGGAGTTAACGCTTGGTAGACTAATCCGGTAGGCACTAACGACAGATTAGTGCCTTTAAAATCGTTGTAATGAGTAAAAAAAGTAGGGTTATCCTTAGGATTAAACTCAAAAGGAGCAAGTTCGTTCATGCCCATCTCATACATCTTGACGTCTGTCCTGATTTTTTTCACATAATGCAGATAGGTTAAAGGAAACAAAACATTATCACCTTGAGCCACAAGATTGGCGTTTTCAGGCAAATTATTTAAAATATGCATATTATAATCTAGAGCCATATAGTTTCGCGACCTGTCGTTAATATGATAATTCGCGTAAAGCATAAGCAACGGGAATATCAAAACGGTGAAATCCCTTTTCCGCAAAAAAGCTATTTTGCCGATAACGTAATCAAGCCCGTATCCAAAGAATACACAAAGGCTTATAAACGCGGGTATGATATATCTTGGCCAGTAAAAAATGTCCGCTCTGCTGGCGTGGAGTATCATAACAAAAATATTCATCACATAAATAAGTATAAAACTTAAAGCGGTTATTCGTTTTTTTATAAAAAGATTAACCAGCCCGATTACCAGAAAAACTATTCCCGCATAAAGAAATTCTCTCGGTATAAGCAAAATGTAATGAGTAACAACCTCTATGGTATCTTCCATATTTTTTACGTAAACCCTGTCCCAGTATTCTTTGCGCAAAATAAAATCCAACAGATTCATACCTTTACCGGGATTACCCCAGTTTATAACAGGATTAGTCAATGACCGAAGAGGCAAAAACAGATAAAAACTAAGTCCGGGCAGAACCGATAAAATACATTTTATTATTGTTTTCGGATAAAAAACTTTCTTATCGCCTGAAGCGAGAATGATTAATCCCGCAGGCACAATGGTTATTACCGCTATTGTATGGTTAGCCAACCCTAACCCGAAAAACACAAAATACCTATATAAATCATTAATATTTTTATAAAATTTATAACGCAGCAGATAAAACAAAGAGCATAAAATAAGAAAAGCGCTCAAAGTATATACTCTTGCAACAACCGCCTCTCCCCAAAACAGGTTCAAAAAGCCGAATGTTAAAGCTGTTGCCGCGCAAACAAAGCGTGAAACGCCAATTAAGCGCATCAGAAAATAAAAAACAAAAACACTAAGCGACCCGCAAAAAGCAGAAAACATATTTATTTCATAAGCCGAACTTTCGCCGGGTAACAATAAAGAAAATATTTTAGATACAATAACATATAAAGGATACCCCGGAGGATGGGCTATCCCGCAGGTTAAGGCGGCGGCAGTCAATTCACCGCTGTCACCAACAAAAATTGTCGGGCAAAGAGTAACAAAGTAAACCGCGAAACTAATACAAAAAACCCCGACACCAAAAATAATGTCAAGGGCTGAAAATTTTCCGGTTCTATTTACAAGGTTATCCATTAAAATTTTTTCTTTTTTTACTATTTGTACAAAATTACTGCAAAATAACTTTAGTAATAATCATATCAACTTTAAGTAAATGGGGCTTTGAAGAACTAACCGCCAATTGAAGCCTGCTTACACGTAACGACTGCTGAGATATTTGCAGGTCATAAATAAATTTGGCGAGAGACATAACATCCGCTTCGGCTTCAAGTTCAATAAGATAAAATTTATAAAATTCTCTATCCCTTATACTCTGCGGTTTAATATCATTTATATTAAACTGGTTATTGCGTGCCGTGGTTTCGATTTCTTTTAAAATTCGAGCGGTTTTCGCCTGATCAGACCCTTCAATCTTTAATTTTTTTTCGTATTTTTTATAAGTTTTAACTATAAATTTTTCACGCCGTAAAATACTTTGGGCCCTTCGCAATTTATCTTGGTATTGAATAATCTCAGCATCGAGCCCTATCCAATAATTCCATAACGGTTCGATAAGATAGACATAAGTTCCCACAACAAAAAATATTCCCATAGTAACGATAAGAAGCCGTTTTTCCCGCGAAGACAATTTTTTCAAAAACCTCATTTAAGCTCCTCCCCCTTCTTTTTCCAAAGAACATTGTATTTCAAAATCAACAACTTCCTTTTTCCCTACTTTACGGCGCTTCACGCCTCGTGAAGATACTTTTTCAAACAAATCAGACTCTTCAAGCTGAGGTATCAGTTCAAATACATCAGACATATTTTCCGCGGTTCCTTTTATAACTATATATTTTGTTTCATCAAACATAAACGCCGCAAGCGATATTTTATCCGGTATCAGCACATAAAGTTCCCTTAAATAATCCAAACAGGAAACTCCGGCTCCCATATGTTCATCTATAACATTAATCTTCTCTCTCATCATTTCAAGCTGAGATACTCTTGGGGACAACGCCTCAACACGATCTTTAAGCTGAGTTATATATTTGCTTTTACGATTAATTTCAGAATAAAAATTTATAAACCCCACGATAAAAAGACATGCGACCAACAACGAAGCGACCGTAGAGACAGCCATCCTCTTATAATATTTACGTTTTTGTTTTACCTCAGCAGGTATCATATTAAGACGCCTTGAGCGGTCGGGCAAAAGAAGCCCTATTATAGCAAGCAGTGATATTTCTTTCTTGTTTAAACGCAAAGCAGAAACAAACTTACCATAACCCTCAACCCGATTGGACAAATCAAATATTTCCACAGGCACCTGAAACCTGCCGGACATATTGCGTTCGATATTTTTAAAATTATTGTATCCTCCGATTAAAACTATTTTATCCACAAACAAACCTGACTGTTCTCTTGAAAATACAGCAAACGAGCGTCTTAACTCATCCATTAATTCTGACTGCCAGTTAATGTTAGCCGATTCGGTCTGGAACTTTTTCTCTTTTAAAATCAAGTGCATTATTCCAAGGCTGATTCCTCTGCTGAACAGCAAGTTTTCACCCGAAATAATCTGAATATTCGTCTGGGCATAATCAATATTCACGAGAGCGGAACAGGTTGATTTTTCCGCTTTTTCCGAATTTTCTTTTTCCGCTTGTTCATCATTTTTTTTGTTTTCAAGACGCTTAAGATACAAATAAGCCCTTAAAGCCGCTTGTGAATTGATGTCTATTCGTTTTGTGTGCAGCCCCGAAGATTCTATGGTATCAAGATGCTGATAGATAACATTGCGATGCGCGATAGAGAGCATAACATTGGAGTAACCCTCGTCATCGGTAGAAAGCACCTCATAATCGATTATCATATCCTCACGGTTATAAGGGATTTGTTTTATTGCCTGAAACCCAACCATCTCTTCTATTTCTTTCGGGTCGGTAGAAGGAAGTTTTAACAACCTTATCATAGTCAGGTTACGAGGAAAACACGATATTACATTCTTAACTTTGAAATTATTTTTTTTAAAAAATGTTTTTAAAATAGCGGGGACTTCGTCGTAAATAAAATATTTTAATTCGGTTACCGCCATTTTTTCAATTACCACTGTCGCGTCTTTTTTTAGTTTAAGCTGAACGGCTTTAGCGCATACTGAATCTATTTCCAGTCCTATTCTTGATTTTTTATATTCTGCGGGAATATTAAATTTTTTCTTTTTCAGCATCTTATATATCCAATAAAAAAAATTTATACTTATTTTTCATAGAAGTTTACCACAACTATATGCTAATCTTCAAAATATTTTATAACTCTCATTTTTTCTATTTCCTCATCGTCCCCTGCATCAATCACATTAACCGCGGGAACTTTCTTTTTTTTCTTGCCTTCAGCGTTTTTCGCGAAAGTTTCCGACCGGGTAACAACAGCTTGAATTCTTTTGGTCATTTTCTTTTCTGGAAATTCCACCTTAACATTTATCCTGAAAAAATCAGATGTTACGCCAATAAGTTTTTTCTGGCGAAGCCAGTTTAAAGCTGTTATTTTTTTTGACTCATGAGTTCCTATTGCGGTTTCTATGTTCACATCCTTAAACAGCTGGTCATCCTCGGTGCCGGGCAAGCCGTCATCCCCGTTCCTGTATTCGATTATCATCCTTACCAGCTCATCCCTGTCTGATTTGGCAAACTCTTTTTTAGCGCCCTGCAGGGCAAACAACGCCTCAAGCACCTCTTTTGTGGCTGTATTTACATTAACCCATTTGCCATAACAGGTTATTATATCTTTTAATTTTGCCCGGTTATGATTTTTTTCCCTGCTGGTAGAAAAAAAGTTTTTCAGGAAATGCAGTTCATCGAGAATTTGGATATTGCCGTGTCGGGCTTCATAATCGTATGTGGTTTCATACCATGAATCAAGGTCTTTATTTTTTCCTTTTTTGCTCCGCCAATGGTCAATAACCTCAACAAGGTCATCATCGATAGAAAATTTTTCCTTCCAATATTCCGATGCCAAAAGCTCTATAGGCACCTTATTAATATTGATTTTACCGCACTCATCGGACGCCCCGTAAAGTTCTACTTTTTCATCATTTCCGTCGGCGAGATGGGATACGGTTACCTTAGCGTTTGCGTATTTCGCCTCGAAAAAATCTTCAGGTGAATTACCCCAAGGCTCATTATAAGCGTCCACCTTTTTCGTCTGGTCGTTAGCGATATAGAAAAAAACCGAGTACAAAGCTTTCTGCCCAAGATAAGTTGCCCGTGTTTTATCGAGATAAAAACTGGTTAACCTAAGTTCTATGGAACTGCGATAACCCAATCCAACGGCAAACAACGACAATATAGCAAGTATCCACATCACCATAATTATAATCATGCCCCGCTCAGAGACACGAGTCCCCGAAAAATTTTCGTTCTTATTCTTCTTGCTCATCCTCAAAAATTTCCAATGTTCCCTGAGGGATAAAAACCGTTCGTTCAAAACTATGTTTCTCCTCGAACTCAGTTCCCGCTCCCTCAACAACAACAAGTTTGATTATAACCCCCATTGGGATTTTATTTTTTATTTTATACTCATTATGCCATTCCACAGGCGTTTCTGATATTTCCTCAAGGTTCTCGTCAACTTTATAAGAATACTCAAACGATAACGACTGAACGTCGCCGGCAAGCTCTTTGGGTTTGACTTGCTTCTTACTGGTTACATCAAGAAACCGCTCCTGTTTGCGCATAAGAGATTTATATTTGCTCCGGTACGATTTTCTCTCCAGCAGATACGTTATTTTAAAAATATTTGTATCAAATACACCTTTTGCCTCTTTGTTCCCTTCTCTGACAACCATACTTACAGGAAAATACACTTCATTAGCTTTGCCGACAAACTGAATATAAGAAAAATATATACAATTTCGTATATCAGAACTGATCGTATCTAAAATAATTCTTGCTTTTTGATGGACAGTAGAGCCGCGGTCTCCGCGTTTCCACGCCACAATGCCGACAGATAAAGCGGAATACAAAGACACCATTATCGTTGCGAATAACGATAACGCGATTAAAAGTTCAAGAAGCGTAAAATTTTTCTTTTGTCTCATGGGCTGATTACAAATCCCCCGTAAAATCATCCATATCTTCTTCTTTTTGTTTCCTTATTGTGGCAGTCTCGTAAGACAACTGTTTTTTATCGTTCCTGTATTCCCATAAAACAGTTACTTCTATCGTATATAAAATATAAATTTTCTGTTCTTCCTGTTCCTTAACGTCTCCGGATGAATCTTCCTGTGCCGCCGTATCATCAAAATCAACTTCCGCTTCAGGCATACGTTCATCTATTGAAACATTAAACGAATATTCATTAAACGGTTCAGGAAACGCACCTGATTCCTGAGCCGATGATATGTCGCTGAGGGCAAGAATGTCCCATAATTTTTCTTCTATAAGATTGGATGCTGTGATATACTGTTGCGACACAATCCCCGCAGCAAGGCTTGTTGTATAAGTGCGCATTATAGCAGCACTGCCGACGGAAATTAAAGTAATCGCAAGGATAGCTTCAAGAAGCAAAAAGCCAAACTGTTTTTTTTTTGTTTTAATGGAATGAAAAAATTTTCCGGCTTGTTTTATATATTTCATAAATTTTTCTTTTCAGGATACAGTTTAATAAATCCGACAGATCCTTTAGTGGTTATGGTAAAAACGTTGTCGCGGGAATCCTCAATATAAATAACGCATTCCTGCGCCTGCCCGTCAGGATAAAAAGTAACCGACTCGCCGCGTGAAGGTTCGTCAATATCAAAAGTAACTTCCGCGGGAAAAAATAATTTTTGCCCCACATTTCCGTGCACAACAACAAATTCAGGCTCTCTTTTGCGCCTGTAATACCTTTTTTTATCTTCTTTCTCTTCCTCTTTTACCGTCTCAAGACAAAACGAACTGTCATCTTCAAAAAAACGGACCCGAAACGGTTTTCGCTCAATTATCGCCCTGTCGCGCGCGTAATTCATTAGTTTAACTATGTTATAAACCGTATTCCTAAACTGAATTGTCTGAAAAGTAGACCGAAACTTCGGTGTAGAAATCGCCACAATAATGCTGATTATCAATATTACCATTGACAATTCAAGTAATGTAAACCCTCGTTTACTGGTCGCTCCAGTTCGTAATGTCATCGCCTCCCCCTTCTTGTCCGTCAGGTCCGAAGGAATAAAAATCGTAATCATCGGTGTTATGGGTACCGGGGTATTTATACTGATACGGGGAGCCCCATGGATCGTTAAAATTCTTTGATTTAATATAAGGGCCTTTCCATCCTTTAACGGAACTGCTTTTTAAAGCGCCCAACCCTTCTTCTGTTGACGGATATTTTCCGCAGTCAATTTCAAAAAGCTGAAGAGCCGTACCGTAAGCTCCGGCTATCTCACCTTTAGCTGTTTGAACCTTCGCCTCTTTTGCCCTGCCTCCAAACTTAACAACAGCCATTGTGGCAAGCACGCCTATAATAATAACAACAAGCATAAGCTCAATTAACGTAAAACCTTTCTGTTTTTTAAAACGCCGCATCTTTTTTAATTCCTCCATACTTTTTATAATTTTAACTTTATCAGTTTATCCTTCGCCAACTAATGTTAGTTCATATATTCAAGCCATTTTTTTTCCAGATTGTCAAGCGAATCTATTGACTGCGGATAAGAAAACTTCAGCGCATCTTCCACAGTCTTGCCAGCTTTAAGCTGTTTTACAAACTGTCCAAACTTTTGGGATCCGTATTTTTTAATCATAAACCTTACTATGCTTTCCGACTGAGCGTAAAATATTCGCACAATACCTGTTTCGTGCTCATCGCCTAAAGAATAAACCTGATTAAACTCTTCTAACGGCATATAAGCGTTATTGCGGACAGCATGCCTCAAAATTTTTTCGGTTTGCCCAATACCTTTGCGTTCCTGATACTGGGCTATACCTTCATCCAGCCACAATGGTATTTTTTTGTTTCCTTTTACATATTCCCTGAAAATAATATGCGTTAATTCATGAGGCAAAACTATATTGAGAAACTTATCCGACCAAGGAAACGTGTACATTATTCTTTTTGAATAATCAACTCCTCCGCCCGACCATTTAGGCAATCCCGATTTTTCGAGGTATTCATCTTGAGATGCGTATATCATAATGATACATCTGTTTTCCCATGTCCAAAACCCTGAAAACCTACTTAGCCCTAAATCATTTTCTATAGAATAATAATATTTTTCCGCCCTTTTTATTACATCCGCGGCAAAATGGTTATCGACTTTATATTTAACAATAAAATGCCCGCTTTTTTTTACCGCAAACCCGGCTTCGTTATCCGCGCAATATCCTAAAAGAGGGAAAAAAAACATAAAAAACGTTAAACATTTTATTATCATGGCAATCCAATTATTTATTATTGAGCGATATTGCTTATATCAAAAATAGGCATAATAATGCTTATGATAATTACTCCGAGTACCGCCCCGAGCACAACAATCATTAACGGTTCAAGCAATGTGGTAAACACTTTTATTGTTCGGTCAACCTGTTTATCGTAGGATTCAGCTACTTTCTCGAGCGATTTTTCTATATGCCCGCTTTCCTCTCCGACAGAGACCATATTGACAAACAGCCCGGGAAACATAGGACTGTTTTTGAGGCATTCACCGAGTTTTGATCCCTTTGATATGTCATCGACAAATCCGCTTATTTGATTGCGAATAACCTTATTGCGTATGGTATCGACAATAATAGTCAATGACTGCAGTATTGGCACGCCGTTATTGAGCAATGTGCTTAAAGTTCGCCCGAACCTTGCTATTTCGTCTTTAAGAATAAGGTCTTTCACTACAGGAATACTAAGTTTGAATTTATCTACAATATAACTGCCGTTTTCCGTCTGTTTCCATTTTTGGAAAATATAAAAAACAACCGCCAAACCGATAATCATCATATACCAGTATTGGGACATAAATATGCTTATTCCTATTACTATTTGGGTTATCATAGGAAGCGTCTGCCCCATATCGCTAAACAATTTTACTAAACGCGGTATAACAAAAGTCATCAGAACCGTAATCATCAGAACTCCCATACCCGCCATTACTAACGGATATGCCATAGCCTGTTTTATTTTTGACCGGGTTTCCTCTTCCTGCTCGCTAAAATCGGCGAGACGCTCAAGCACGGTTTCCAGCATACCGCCGATTTCACCCGATTTCACCATATTGACAAACAATGGAGAAAAAACTTTTCCGTGCTTGCCGAGCGATTCGTGCAGGGTTTTACCGTCTTTAATACTGCTTTGCACATCCTCAAGAATTTTCTTGAACGCCGGATTAGTGCATTGTTCAGCCAAAATAGATACAGACCTAAAAAGAGTAACGCCCGAATCAATAAGGTCGGCAAGCTGGCGCGTAAACATACTTAAATCTTTAATTACGATTCTATTGAATAAAGTTATCCGCATCGATTTTGACGCCTCTTGAGCGGATACTTTTCTATCAGACGACCTAACAACGGATTTGACAGCTCTTTTCGGAGCGGAAAAATCGTTATCGCCTGCCGGCGTTACGGATATAGGGAAATAGCCCATCATGGTAAGTTTATTTACCGCTTCTGTCCGGCTGGCGGCATCTAATCTGCCTTCAACAATTTTATTCGGTCCATCTTTTGCTTTATATTTGAACGCAGGCATAATTAGTATAAAATTTCCTCCTGAGCGACTCTTAGAACCTCGTCAACGGTTGTTATGCCGCGCAGCACTTTTTTTAAACCACTATGTTTAAGGGTAGTCATTTTCTGTTCTTTTACGGCAACATCTTTAATACGGTTGGCGGGTACGCGCTCGACAACCATTTCCCGTATAGAATCTGTCATTACCATAATTTCATATATAACCGTTCTGCCTTTATAACCGGTTCCTTTACATGCGTCGCATCCCTTTCCTTCATAAATTCTGACTGAATTAGGGTCGAATTCTTCTATATCTTTAAATTCTTTCAGGTAGATTGGATTAAACGGTATTTCATGTTTACACGACGGACAAATAACACGCACAAGGCGCTGGGCTATGACGCACTCCACAGACGATGAAACCAAATACGGTTCAACGCCCATATCTATAAGGCGGGTAACCGATCCTGCGGCATCATTGGTATGAATAGTACTGAACACAAGATGTCCGGTCAATGCCGCCCGTATTGACGCTTCGGCGGTTTCGTAATCGCGAATTTCACCTATCATCATAATGTCAGGGTCGTGCCGAAGCATTGACCTTAAAGCGCGCGCAAACGTAAGGTCAATTTTGGGAAGCACCTGTATTTGAGATATCCCGTGCATACGATATTC
The DNA here is from genome assembly GCA_021161885.1 of bacterium. GTDB lineage: Bacteria > Auribacterota > Auribacteria > Auribacterales > Auribacteraceae > JAGGZS01. Next base: position 1,672 of record JAGGZS010000039.1, on the reverse strand, counting down.
TATCGGGTCTTCGATAGTTATGACTTTCATTTTATCGCTGTTTATGGTTTTTAAACAGGCGTACAACGTAGTTGATTTACCTGAACCGGTAGGACCGGTTACAAGTATAATGCCGTGAGGTTTTTTAATTATCCGGTCTAATATTTCGAGTTCTTTCTCACCGTAACCTAATTCATTAAGGTTAAGAAGTTTATTATTTACGGTAAGTAAGCGTATATTTGTTGTTTCCCCGTAAGGGGTCGGCAACGTAGAAACACGCAGGTCGAGTTCGGCGGCGGACAATTTGAGTTTAATTCTGCCGTCCTGAGGCAATCTTCTTTCAGCGATATTGAGGTTAGCCATAATCTTTATTCTCGATACGATTGCCGACTGGAACCGTTTCAAAGAAACAGGCACATTGGTTTCGTACAAGATACCGTCGATCCGGTTTCTTATGCGCAGTTCCCCTTCAAACGGTTCAATATGAATATCGGTAGCCCTGTCTTTGTATGCCTCAAGGAATATCTGGTTGACAAATTTTATGATGGAAGCATCCTGCGCAAGGTCGTCGCTGTCGATTGCGGTTTCTTCTATTTCAGGAAGTTCGAGGATATCCTCTTCTTCATCTATCATTTGCTCAACAGTATCGGCGCCAAGACCGTAATACTGTTTGAGCGTAGACATAATCTGTTCCTCGCCGGCAAGATAGGCTTTAACCTTAAACCCAAGAAGCAGGTTTATGTCGTCAAGAACATGCACATCAAGCGGATCCATCGTCGCGAGCACGAGGCTCATCCCATCCATTCTTACAGGCATTACTTTATAATGATGGGCGAACTTAGCGGGTACTTTATCTATTGCGTCCTGCTCGATTACGGTATCTTTTAAAGACAAATACTCAACGCCTAAGTGATCCGCTAATACAGAAAGTATCACATCTTCCGCGCAAAGTTTTAATCTTACTAAAGTATGGGCAAGATATTTTTCATGCTCGCGCCTTTTGGCTGCGGCTTTTTTTATATCTTCTTCGGACACAATGTTCATTGATACAAGCAGGTTGTTAAAAGCCTGTTCATTGACTTCGCCGAACATTTTCATATTATTGGCTATTGTTCTCCAATATGTTTTTTCGACTACTTTTAACAAGGTATCCATTTCAAAGGGTTTGGATATATATTCATCAGCTCCTTCAAGAAGAGCTTCGTTAAGGTCGTAAGAGCGTTTAAACCCTGTCATCATTATTACGCCTAAGTTAGGCTGTTTTTTTTTCATCTTGTCCAAAAGTTGAAGACCGTCCATACCGGGCAGGTTTATATCCGTAAGGACTAACTCGAAACTATTGCTGTTCAAAAGTTCAAGGGCTGATTCCGCATCGGGAGCGTCATTAACAATATATCCTTCTTGCCCAAGAGCGGTTTTAACCATTAGCCGAATATCGGCTTCATCATCCACAACAAGAATATGAACATTTTCAGGCACCATATTTTAATCTCCTACCATTAATAGTATCATAAGCCTTTTTATTATGCAATTTTTTCAAAAACATATAAATATAAATTTACTGAACGGGTATGCGTTTTTTTTATTAATTTCGGTTATAAAAAACTTTATTTAACGGGAATATACATAAATGTTCAGCACAGTTCATCAGCTTAGAAAAAAATTTACTTCAATTGTTTTCTTTTTTATGTAT
>JAGGZS010000032.1 GCA_021161885.1 bacterium | reverse complement strand
CTTTACCGTTTTATATTATAAACTATATAGCAAAATTGCTATATAAAGGACTTTTTTTAAACAATGAAAACTTTAGTATCTTGTTTAAAAGCGTTAGCTGATAAAAATAGGTTGAGAATCATAAAACTGCTTCAGCACAAAAAAATGTGCGTATGCGAGTTAGCGGATATCATAGGGATATCCCAGCCAAGTTTATCACGACACCTGAACAAACTAAAATCCGCCGGATTAATAGGTTCAGAACAAGACGGGTTCTGGACAAACTATTTTCTCAAAAATACAAACAACATCTATGGAAAAATCCTAATAACAATTATCAAAGATTGGCTGAACGACGACGAATGTATAAAAGAAGATTTTCATAAAGCACAATACACCGATAGGAATAAACTTTGTAAATAAGAAAGAAAAAAAATTTTTTTTTGAAAAAATCTAATAGCAATTCAGCTATTTAAAAGGAAGAAAAAAACCAATGGCACCGGAAAAAATTTTATTTATATGTATTCATAACTCGGCAAGAAGCCAGATGGCCCAAGCGTACGTAAACTATTTTGGCAAAAAAAAATTTACAGCGCAAAGCGCAGGGCTTGAACCGGGTAAACTTAACCCCATAGTAGTTGAAGTGATGAAAGAAGACGGTATAGATATATCACAAAACAAAACAAACAGTGTATTTGATTTTTTTAAACAAGGACGCAAATACAATTACGTAATAGCCGTTTGCGATAAAACAGCTTACGAACAATGCCCCGTCTTCCCCGGCATTGTAACAGGCGGACGCCTTCACTGGCCGTTTAAAGACCCTTCAGGTTTAACGGGTACTTATGAGGAAAAACTTCAAAATACACGTTTAATACGAGATGAGATAAAAACAAAAGTTCGCCAATGGCTTAAATCGATTAAGGAATAAAAAAATGAAATTATCTGAGAAAAAAATTTTTTTATTGATACTCTTCGTGTTTCTCGGCTGTTATTTTATGCCCGTAGAATTACTTACGTTCAGAAACCCTATTTATGAATCTATCGCGCTTGTAAAGTGGTATGCCCGTAAACATGTGCTGTTATGCCTTGTGCCAGCTTTTTTTATTGCGGGGGCGGTATCGGTATTTGTCAGCAAGACATCTGTCATAAAATATTTTGGGGCTAAAGCGAACAAATTTTTAGCTTACACTGTGGCATCAATATCAGGCACAATCCTTGCCGTTTGTTCATGTACTGTACTGCCTCTTTTTTCAGGGATTTACCGACGCGGCGCAGGGTTAGGCCCTGCAACCGCTTTTCTTTATTCCGGTCCCGCGATAAACATTCTGGCGATAATAATGACTGCCAGAATATTAGGATGGAAACTCGGGCTTGCACGAGCAATAGGTGCGGTATTATTCAGCGTTGTTGTAGGAATTGCCATGCACCTGATTTTCTTAAAAGAAGAACGCGCGCGCCAAGCCGAGGGCGATTTATTCGCAGACGAAGAAGATAACAGCCGTTCATTAACCAAAAATGCCTTATATTTTGCGGCTATGGTCGGTTTCCTTGTTTTCGCGAACTGGGCAAAACCTCAAGCTGGCGAACAAGGATTATGGAACCTTATTTTCAGTATCAAATGGTATTTATCCGCTGGGGTTCTAATTATAATCGGAATAATTCTTATAAAATGGTTTAAAAAAGATGAAGTAACAGACTGGACAATAGCGTCTTGGGGATTCGCTAAACAAATCATGCCTGTTCTTCTGATAGGCGTTATAGTAGCCGGACTGCTTTTAGGACGCCCCGGACAGGAAGGATTAATCCCGTCGTGGATAATAGAAAAAGCTGTCGGCGGGAATTCAGTTTTATCCAATTTTTACGCTTCTATAGTCGGAGCGTTTATGTATTTTGCCACGCTTACGGAAGTACCGATCCTTCAAGGATTAATAGGGGCAGGTATGGGGAAAGGACCTGCTCTTGCCCTACTGTTGGCGGGACCGGCGTTAAGTTTACCTAATATGTTAGTGATACGAGGCGTAATAGGCACGAAAAAAACAATCGTTTATGTTAGCCTTGTAGTTGTAATGGCTACAATAAGCGGCATGATTTTCGGCGCTATAATCCAATAAAATTAATAGGAGATATTTACAATGACTAAAATTAATGAGTATTTTGAAGTAGGATTAAAATTTCACGGACATAAATGTCCGGCTATGCCCTTAGGGTTACGTGCAGCATTAGCCGCAATGGAAATATTAAACGTAAAACATTCCGCAGATAAAGAATTAACTGTTATATCGGAAACAGGCAAAGGTCATGCCGCAGGATGTTTTTTAGACGGCATCATGGTTGCCACAGGATGCACGTACGGCAAATCAAATATAAAAAAACTATATTACAACAAAATGGCATTTACTTTAATAGACAACCAAAACGGAAAATCAGTAAGAGTTTCTTTAAAACCCGATTTTTTCGCGAATGCGCTTAATTCACCATTCGTTAAAAAAAGAAAAGAAGGCATTGCACCGCAAGATATTGAAACAGAACTTGTTGATCCGTTAATAGAAAAAATCCTTAATCTATCTCAAAGCGAATTCTTGGATATCGAAGATGTTAAACAAAAAAATATAAAAAAGACAAAAGGAATTTTTGATGTTCAACCTTGTTTTAAATGCGCAGAACTTACATTTATAAATAAACTTAGAGTAGATGCAGGCGGAAACCATCTTTGCATTCCTTGTTCCGGCTATGCAGAGTAAAGGTTAATTATGAAAATAATCATATTAGCGGTAATTTTTTTATCTGTTTCTTTGTTTTTTTCAATGATTGGTATGGGCGGCGGGATGTTTTATGTTCCTATCCTTCTTTTTGCCAAAACGCCTATTCATGACGCAGCGTCAATTAGCTTGAGCCTAATTTTAGTTACCTCTGTTTCCGCTTTTTTTGTATTCTCAAAAAACAAACTTATCGATTGGAAACTTGCGGCAATAATAGATCCTCCTACAGACATTATGGCTTTTGCCGGCGGATATTTTTCCGGATATTTTTCAGACTCAACACTTCAGGCAATTCTTGCTTTTGTTCTTATCATAGCAGGAATATTTATGCTCCATAAAGGAAAACCAAAACCTTTGTGTCCCGCTCGAAAAACATGGTGGTGCTGGGAAAGAAACTTTAACGGTCGCAATTATCGAGTCAATTTACTTTTAACATTACCCATAACCGCAGGTATAGGCATTTTATCAGGAATGCTTGGCGTTACGGGCGGAATAATCAAATTACCTTTAATGGTTCTTTTTTGCGGTGTGCCAATGGACATAGCAATCGCCACATCAACAATAATGGTGGCTGTTACCGCACTTTTCGGACTAACCGGACATATCCTGACCGGGCACTTTGATCCGTTAATAATTCTGCCGCTAACTATATTCGTATTTATCGGTGGAAAAATAGGAAGCCACCTTTCACTTAAAAGCGATAAAGCAGTGCTGAAAAAAATATTCGCTTTTGTCTTAATAGG